>SKNK01000483.1 GCA_007120565.1 Nitriliruptoraceae bacterium
CAGCTCGACGAGCTCGGCGATCCTGCCGTGCGCAGCGGCGCGCAGATGCTCGTCGATGGCCTGGACGGCGAGCAGATCCGTGAGCTGAGCGAGATCGACATGGCGGCCACCGACGACCGCCACCAGCTCGGCATCAGCGTCTTCAAGACCCTCGGCGGCTACTCGCCGACCTTCGGCATGCTCGGCACGGTCGTCGGGCTGATCAACATGCTCCAGAATCTCTCCGATCCCGCGCAGCTGGGCATCGGCATGGCGCTCGCGCTGCTCACGACCTTCTACGGCGTGCTGATCGCCAACCTGGTGTGGCTGCCGATGGCGACGCGCCTCGAGCGGATGCACGAGCTGGAGATGCACTCTCGGGAGGTGCTCCTGGACGGGCTGCTGTCCATCCAGGGCGGGATCAGTCCGCGGCCATGTGCGCGGCGACCAGACGTTGATCCGGGTTGAACCGCCAGTCGATGTCCGTGTGGTGCGAGTACGACCAATCGACCATCGCCATCGGTAGCATCACGTACTCGTCATGGACCTCACGAACGAGCTCCTGGAGCGCGGCGTCCCGCTCATCACCCGAGAGCTGGGCTGCCTCCTCGAGGCGTTCGTCGAAGTCCGGATCGCAGTACATGGACACGATGGTCTCGCAGTGGTAGAGGGCATTGAGCGTCAAGGCGTAGTCGTCGAGGGGGTTCCCGCCTGGGTGAACCAAGACGTTCGACCGCTCTTCGGTCGGGCGGTCGAGGAACCATTCGATGATCACTCCCTGCTCCTGGAGTTCTACCCGGTTCGGCAACCCGACGGCCTCCAACATCCCGCCGACCGCTTCGATGATCTCGCCGATCCTCGGGACGCTCGCGACCCGAGCTGCCACCAGGACACTGGCTTCGTCGACGGGAACACCATCGGCACGTGCTTCCTCGAGCAGCGCTTCCGCACGCTCGGGGTCGTACTCGTAGTCATCGAGATCCGAGACGTAGCCTGTGGCACCCTCGGGGAGCATCTGGCCCTCGAGGTAGGTGCCGGCTCCCATGATGTTGTCGATGATCGCTTGACGATCGATGGCGTGGAACATCGCCTGACGGACACGAAGGTCCTCGAAGGCCGGGTGCGCTCCGGTCACGTCCGGTCGCAGGAACAGGTAGGTGTCCGAGGTGGCCGTCGTACACGCGGTGCCGTCCATGGCCTCGGCCTCGTCGCACTGTTCCGGCGTGACGAACATCGCGAAGTGGGCCTCACCCGTCTCGACCATGGCCGCGCGGACCGACGCCTCTGGGCGGAAGACGAACCGGAGCTGCTCGTAGGTCGGCTCGCCGTAGGCGTCGTCAGCGTCCCAACCCCACCAGTCCTCGTTGAGTTCGGCGGTCCAATCCTGGCCCTGTCGCCACTCGACGAAGCGGTACGGCCCCGTACCGATCGGTTCCTGGTCGGCGGCACCCGGGTCATCGAGCAGCTGCTGCATCGAACTGATCCCACCCAGGTACATGCGGTACGGGATCAGCGGGTCGGGTACCTCGGTCATGACGTCGATCGTCATGTCGTCCACGGCCTCGGCAGAGATCTGCGGCCCCATCGTCTCTCGGATGTGGAACGAGTTGTCCTCGCTCCAGACCCAGTTCACGGCGTACGCCGCCGCCTCCGCATCGAACGGACTGCCGTCGTGGAACTCCACTCCCTCCCGCAGGGTGAAGCGCCACGTCAGATCATCGACCTGTTCCCACTCCGTGGCGAGCATCGGGATGAGATCTCCCGTGTCCGGGTCCATGCCAACGAGTTGCTCGATGACGTTGCGTAGCCCCGGGGAGTTCACCTCCTTGTAGGTCTGTTGCGCCTGCATCGCCTGGTTCTCCGCGTGGGTCGCGATCACCAGTTCCTCACCTTCCGTTGGCTCCGGTGCCGCGTCCTCCTGGTCAACCTCCCCAGCCTCGTCGACGGCGCCCTCAGCATCGTCGACGGGGTCTTCAGCCCCACAGCTCACCAGAACGAGCGCCAACGCGGCGAGACCAGCAACCACGGACCGCAGCGGCGCCTTTGCCCTCTCAGCTTCACGTGCTCCCATCATCATGCCTCTCCCTCGACCCAGCTGGCTTGAACGGACTCCCGGCCGCTCGTGTTCGCATTTGTGAATGCTATTCACTATGCTGCACAACCGTAAACGGTCGGCGACGCAGCGTCAAGGGTGCTTCGATGAGCCCCGAGCCGCGCGGCCATGTGGGAGGTAGTGATGTCCGGTTCGAAGGTCGTCCGCAGCGCCGACCGTGCGCTGCAGGTCCTCGAACACCTCGCCCGCTGCGACGAAGCACGTTCCCTCGCGGAGCTCGACAAGGATCTTCCGATCCCGAAGAGCACGCTGCACGGTCTGCTTTGGACGCTCGTCTCCCGAGGGTGGGTCGAGGTCGACGAACCCAGCGGGCGGTTCAGGATCGGGCTCCAGGCACTGCTCGTGGGTCGCGGCTACCTCGAGACCGATACGACGGTCGCGATGTCGGGCATGGCGCTCGACCAGTTGGCCGCCGAGACCGGCGAGACGATCCACATCGGCCGTCTCGATGGCACCTCGATCGTCTACCTCGACAAACGTGAGTCGATCCATCCGTTGCGCCTGTTCTCGGCGATCGGCCGCCGACTCCCCGCGTTCACCACGGCGCTGGGCAAGTCGATCCTCGCTGAACTCCCCGACACCGAGGTGGCAAGACACCTGCCTGATCCGCTTCCCAGGCAGACCCAACACACCATCACCAGCATCGACGAACTCCTGGCTGACCTCGCCGCGACCCGCGAACGTGGCTACGCGATCGACAACCAGGAGAGCACCGAGGGCATCCGCGGTTTCGCCCTCGTCATCCGGGCGAGTGATCCACCCCACGACGCGATCAGTTGCGCGGTTCCACTCTCGCGCCTCGATGATCAGCGCGAAGCCGAGGTAGTGGCCAGCCTGCGTGAGGCAGCGGCCAGCATCGAGCGCCGAGCGCGATCGGAACGACCGACGCTTCGGATCCAAGCCGACGCCACGTGACACTGGACGAACCAACGAAGTGAGGTCACCGTGGCAACGGTGCTGGAAGACGGGATCGACGACGACCTGCAGGCGTGGCTCGAAGCACAGCCGATGTTCTTCGTCGCCTCGGCCCCGTCATCCGGGGGACACGTCAACGTGTCCCCCAAGGGGTACGACACCCTCCGGATCCTCGGCCCCTACCACGTCGCCTACCGCGATCTCACCGGCTCGGGTGCAGAGACGGCTGCCCACCTGAACGACGATGGCCGCCTCACCTTGATGTGGTGCGCCTTCGACCGCCCTCCACGCATCGTCCGTGCACAGGGCAGAGGGCGCCTGCTGACCCCCGACTCCCCCGGCTTCGAAGAGCTCGACGCCCAACTACCGACCCTTCCCGGCGCCCGCGCCATCGTCGAACTCATCGCTGACCGGGTGTCGAGTTCCTGCGGCCACAGCGTCCCGCTGATGGAGATCGTCGCGGAACGCAGCACGTTGCTCCGTTGGGCCGAGGCGAAGGACGACGCGCAGCTCGCGACCTACCACGCGGCCAAGAACGCCACCTCGATCGATGGGCTCCCGGCACTCCCACAGCGCCCCGCACACGCGACCGGACCCTCCGACTAGCGTCGCCGCCGCTGCATCGTTCACTCGGAGGACCTGCCCAGCCATGCCAACCGATCTGACCCCGGAACTCGTGCTGACCACCGACGTCGCCGACGATCCGCAGATCTCACCCGACGGGCGCCGCGTGGTCTGGACCGCGCAACCACTCGGCTACGACGGTGAAGGGTTCTGCGCGTCACTTTGGATCGCGGAGGTTGGCGAACCAGGAAGGGCGAAGCGGCTCACCGCCGAGGGCGACCACCGCGACCACCATCCCCGGTGGTCCCCCGATGGGAGCCATATCGCCTTCCTCACCGATCGTGACGAGCGGGGAGATGATGCACTGGCGCTGCTCCCCGTCGACGGTGGCGAGGCGAAGGTCGTCGTGGCTCGAGAGGGCCGCAGCATCGACAGCTTCGCCTGGTCGCCCGACGGCTCCCGCATCGCGTTCGTCGCTCCCGATGAGCGCACCGAGGAGGAGGTCCGCCGCGAGGAGGAGCAGGACGACGCCGAGGTGTACGGGGAGCACTGGCCCTACGGCCGCGTCAACCTGTTCGACGTCTCGACCAACGAGGTAGCCGAGCTACCTACCGGCGACCGCCACGTCCTGGAGGCGGTGTGGTCCCCGGACGGGGAGGCGATCGCGTTCCTCGCGTCCCCGACCCCCGAACTGGAGAGCCGAGGCGACTCCGGGCTCTACCTCCTCCACCTCGACGCAGCTGAACCTCGCCTGCTGACCATGACGCCCAACGTCGGCGGCGATCTGGTCTGGCTGCGCTCCGACGACGCCACGGAGCGCCTCGTGTGGTCCGCTGGGCACGATCCCCTTCCGCAGTGCGGTTGGGCCATCTGGAGCACGACTCCGGACGGCGACGCACCCCGGCTGGAGACGACCGACACCGACGTCTGCGAGATCGCGCTCCGCCGAACCATCGATGGTCGCGATGCGGTGGTGGTCGTCGCTGACGGGCTCGGGTACCGACTGCGCTGGCTGGACGGCGAGGTGGTCCTCG
>SKNK01000459.1 GCA_007120565.1 Nitriliruptoraceae bacterium
GACACCCTGCGGAGGTTGCTCGACGCCGGTGCCGCCGTGATCGTCGCATCGCACCTGGGCCGGCCAGACGGCACGCCCGACCCGGCCTCCTCGATGGGGCCGGTCGGCGAGCGTCTGGCCGAACTCCTCGGTGCCGAGGTGATCGTCGCGGAGGACGTCGTCGGAGACGACGCCAAAGCCAAGGCTGAGGCGCTCGAGCCAGGCCAGGTGCTCCTCCTGGAGAACCTGCGCTGGGATCCGGGCGAGACCGCCAACGATGACGCGTTCGCGGAGGCCCTGGCCTCGTTCTGTGACGTGTACGTCGATGACGCCTTCGGTGCGGCTCACCGCGCCCACGCGTCCATATCCGGGGTCCCGGCGCGACGCCCTGGCTACGCTGGCCTGCTGCTGGAGCGTGAACTCGAGGTCCTCGGCGGCATGCTGGAGGACCCGGCACGCCCCTACATCGCCGTGCTCGGCGGTGCCAAGGTCAGCGACAAACTGACCGTCCTCGAGAACCTGCTGGAACGCGTCGACGCGATCGCGGTTGGTGGGGCCATGGCGTTCACCTTCCTGGTCGCGGAAGGCATCGATGTTGGTGCCTCGCGCGTCGAGCAGGACCAGGTGGAGACCGTCGGCCGATTGGTCCGTGCCGCACGTGATCGCGGCGTCGAGGTCCTCCTGCCGATCGACGTGGTCGTTGCGGAGGAGTTCAGCGAGACCGCGACCGCGACGACCGCAGCGGTCGGCGCGATCCCACCGAGACAGATGGGGTTGGACGTCGGTCCCGAGACCGCGGAGCGCTACGCAACGGCGATCTCCCAGGCTGGCAGCGTCTTCTGGAACGGGCCGATGGGTGTGTTCGAGTGGGAAGCCTTCGCCGGCGGGACCCGCCGGGTCGCGACGGCCATGGCAGAGGCGAGCGGCTTCACCGTTGTCGGCGGAGGGGACTCGGCCGCGGCGATCCGTGCGTTCGGACTCGACGACCGTGTCGACCATGTCTCCACCGGCGGAGGCGCCTCGCTGGAACTGCTCGAGGGACGTGACCTCCCCGGTGTCGTGGCTCTCCGCCGCTGAGCCGCCGCGGATGGGCAACGGCGCGGTGACGGCGAAGTGATCGATCGGCCCCACGGGTGTCACGCCGCGCGATAGGAGCACAGGGGTCCCTCGGCGGGGTGACCACCGGCTAGCGTTGTTCGGCTCGCCTCCGGACCACATCGAGCGGTGTGCTTCCCCGACGGCGCAGTAGAGGTGGTACGGGTCGTGGGGAACGAGGCACCTGAGCCGCTGCGCGCCCGTGAGGTCCTGCGGTCGGGCGCACGGCTGATCGCGACCTTCCTGCGCGAGGCTCCACTGCTGTACGTCTTGGCGGTGATCGGGGCCCTGGCGTTCTCTGCAGGCATCGTTGCCAACGCGTTCATCGTCGGGTGGGTCACCGATGAGGTGATCGTGGCCGTGCTCGCCGAGGGCGAGCCGATCGACGGGCGGGTCCGCCTGGCCGTGCTGTTGCTCATCGCCCTGGGTCTGTGGCGCATGGCCGCGATCGTCCAGCGCCGGTTCTTCGCCCAGTGGCTCTCGTACGACGCCCAGCGGGGACTGCGTAGCCGCTTGATCCGGCATCAGCTCGGTCTCAGCCTGCGGTGGTACCGCCGTCGCAGTGTCGGTGATCTGCTGTCGGTCTCCGACGTGGACACCCGTCAGACGACCTTCGTCCTCCAGCCCTTGCCCTTCGCGACGGGGGTACTCGCCCTCCTGGTCGGCGCAGGAGCGGTGATCGTCATCACCGACCCGATGCTGGGCATCGTGGCCATCGGCCTGCTGGCGCTCGTGGTCGGGATCGACCTCACCGGGTCTTGGCGCACCTTCTCCGCGATGGAGGAGGCCCAGCACCGGCGCGGCGCCGTGGCCGAGGTCGCCCACGAGAGCGTCGACGGCGCGATCACGGTCAAGGCGCTCGGACGTGAGGACGACGAGGTGCGACGGTTCGCTCGCGCGACGGATGCGCTGCGGGACCAGTTGATCGACGTCGGTCGGGTGTGGACCGGCTACCGGGCGATCACCGAGACCCTCCCCGCGATCGGGACCGTCCTCATCCTGGTGATCGGCACGCTGCGGGTCGCCGGGGGACAGCTCACTTCGGGGGAGTTGGTCCGTGTCATCTACCTTCTGTCCCTGCTCGCCATCCCGATGCGGATGATCGGTTACCTCTTCTGGGATGCGGCGAGCAGCGTGGCCGCGTGGCGACGGGTCGCCGACGTGCTCGACGCCGATGACCGCATCCACCACGGTCGCAGCGAGCCCCGCAACGAGCGCACCGCGGCCGCGGTCACGGCAACGGGGCTGTCCTTCGCCTACGGCGGGACCCCGGTGCTCCAGGACCTGGACCTGACCATCCCGGCCGGACGCAGCGTGGCCATCGTCGGGCCGACGGGTTCGGGCAAGTCCACGCTCGCGCTGCTCCTGGCCCGCTTGTGGGATCCGGATGCCGGCAGCGTCCACCTCGACGATCGTGACGTGCGCGAACTGGCACCGGGGGCGGTCGCATCGGAGGTTGCGTACGTCTCGCAGGACACGTTCCTGTTCGACGACACGGTCGCCGGCAACGTCCGCTTGAACACGCTGGCCAGCGACGAGGAGGTACTCCGAGCCCTCGATGCGGCGAACGCCACGGGGTTCGTCCGTGCCCTGCCTCAGGGACTGGACACTCCGTTGGGGGAGCGCGGAGCTTCCTTGTCAGGCGGTCAGCGACAGCGCATCGCCCTGGCACGAGCGCTCGTGCGTCGACCGCGCCTGTTGGTCCTCGACGACGCCACCTCCGCGGTCGACCCCAGCGTCGAGGCCGCGATCCTCCGCGGCTTGCGCAGGTCCGACCTGGCGACGACCGTCGTCATCGTCGCGTACCGCCGCTCGAGCATCACCCTCGCCGACGAGGTGGTGTACGTGGCGGATGGGCGGATCGCTGGACACGGCACCCACGAGGATCTCGTCGCCGAGGTACCCGGGTATGCACGGCTCCTGGAGGCCTACGAGCACGATGCCGAACGTCGTCGCCACGAAGGGCCGCGTGGTCCGGTCCGCCGCGACGGTGACGGGTCGCCGGAGGGGCCGTCATGACCGAACCGATCGAGACCCGGACCACTGACGACTCGTCCGCTGCAGCGATCGCGCCCCCGCGCACCGTCATCGCCACGATCCTGGCGGCAACCAGGTACGCGCCCGCCCTCCGTCGTGGCTTCGCGTTGACCGTGCTGCTCGCCATCGTGGGGACAACGGGACACCTCGTCGTACCGATCACCGTGCAACAGGTGGTCGATCGCGAGCTCGCAACCGCCGGTCCGGTGGATACCAGCTCCATCCTGATCGGCGGAGGGATCGCGACGCTCGCCCTGGTCCTGGCCCTGATCGCGAACCGGTTCGCGCTCTACCGGCTGGTGCGCGCTGCGGCGACCGGGCTCGCGGAGCTGCGGATCGCCACCTTCCGGCGTATCCAGCACAGCTCGACCCTGCACGTGCATGAAGAGCGGCGGGGTGTGCTCGTCTCGCGCGTGACCTCCGACATCGAGGCCATCAACGACTTCCTCGAGTGGGGTGGGGTCGGGATGATCGTCGGGGCCGCACAGATCGTCCTGGTCCTCGGCTTGATGATGTTCTACGACCCGATCCTCGCCGGGTTCGTCTTCGGCGCCGGGGTGTTGTACGCGGTGCTGCTCCTGTTCTTCCAACGGGTCCTGCGGCGGGCCTACGATCGTGTGCGGGTGCTGGTCGGGGAGTCCCTCGGAGCGATGAGCGAAGCGATCAGCGGGCTCCCGACCATCCGTGCCTACGGAGCCGAGGAGCGCACCCAGGCCAAGGTCGACGAGGCGCTCCTGGCGCAGTTCCGTGCCGAACGCCGCACGGCAGCGCTCGGCACGAGCATGTTCTCCACCGCGGAGTTGTTCGCGGCTTCGGTGACGGCGGGCGTCGTCGCCGTCGGCCTGCTCGTGTCGGACGGCGTCACCGCCGGACAACTGATCGCCTTCCTGTTCCTGGTCACGCTGTTCATCCAGCCGGTGCAGATCCTCGTCGAGGTGCTCAACGAGGCGCAGACGGCCGCTGCCGGCGTTCGGCGGGTGCTCGAACTGGTCGATGCCCCGGTGGAACTCGAGGATCCCGGTGAGCGAGGACAACCTCTGCCCCCTGGTCCGCTGGCGGTCCGCGCGGAGGGGGTTCGGTTCCGGTACCCCACCGGTGCCGACGTGCTCGTTGATCTCGACGTCCATCTCGATCCGGGTTCCCGCTACGCGGTCGTTGGGGAGACCGGGTCGGGCAAGTCGACCTTCGTCAAACTCGTGACCCGCCTGCTGGACCCGACCGAGGGACGGTTCTCGCTCTCGGGCGTGCCCCTGCAGCAGATCTCCTTCGACGAGCTCCGATCCCGGGTGACCTTCGTCCCCCAGGACGGGTTCCTGTGGGACACCTCGCTGCGGGAGAACCTGCGGTACGGACGACCCGACGCCAGCAACGACGAGGTGGAGGCTGCCGTCGCGGATCTCGAGCTGGCGTGGTGGGTCGCGCGCTTGCCTGACGGGCTCGACACGATCGTCGGAGAGAGGGGAGGGCGCTTGTCCGCGGGGGA
>SKNK01000358.1 GCA_007120565.1 Nitriliruptoraceae bacterium
CGGTACACCAGCGGCGTCGGAGCACGGACGAACGCCGCATCGTCGATGTCGATCGTCGCGGTCACGATGGCGTCACATCCTCGAGGAACCCGAGCACGGCGCGTTCCACGATCGGGGCGTCATGGTCGAGCAGGACCACATGGTAGGAGCGCTCGCAGACCAACTCACGCACGTCGCCGCTCCCGACCAGTTCGAGCAGTTCGAGTGCATCGCTCGGTGGCACGAGGTGGTCGACGGTCGAGTGGACAACCAACAGCGGTTGGGTCACGTCCAGCAACTGATGTCGGATCCTAGGCAGCTCGCGGATCACCGAGCGTGCCGCGCGTGTCGCCACCAGGGGGTAGGCGCCCTCGTGGACATCGGGGCGAGCGATGTCGTCACGCGGAAGTCCCGCGAGCCCCCGAGGCAGGTAAGGAACGACGAACTGCCCCAGCGGAGCCGCGCGCGCCCACAGGGAGGTGGGCGCGGTGATCTGCGGGTTGATCACGACGACCCGCTCGATCTGATCCGGTCGCTGACTCGCGAGGTCGAGACTCAAGGTCCCGCCAACCCCCTGGCCGATGAGTACCACCCGCTCGCAGCGTTCGGCGAAGTGGTCGACCGTGCGCTGGAGGTGTTCAGCCCAGTCTCGGTACCGCGTCCGGGCGAGATCTCCGATATCGGTCCCGTGTCCCGGAAGCAGCGGCACGTCGACGCTGTAGCCGGCCGCCGCGAGACGCTGGCCGAAGGGCCGCGTCGATCGTGGACTGCCCGCGAACCCGTGGACCACCACGACCCCGGTGCGTCCTCGGCGGCCCTTGCCCGACGAGGACCACGGCTGCGCATCCGGCACGGTCACGATCGCATCCATCATCCCTCCTCGAACGGAGGCCGCCCCAAGGTCCGCACATCCACGTTAGCGTCCGTTCCTCGCCAGATGAGGCAAGGTTGCCCGCAGATACGTACCGGCCCAACGGGGCTCAAGCTGCGTCCTGCTGTCGCCGAGGCTCTAGGCTCCACCGGTCAGGCGGGTGGAGGTCTCTGTGGCAGGATCGGATCGCCCGGGGACGCTGATCCCCGCGGCAGCGCTCGTCGCGCTGCTGTTGTTCGACCTGTTGCGTGTGTGGCTGCCCTCGTTGCTGTTCACCGTCGACATGGCGCCACCCGGGCGCATCGCCGCCGCCATCGGTGTCGTCATGGTGGCGCCGCTTCTCCTCCTCGTACTCTGGCGGGTGAGCCGCCGGAACGCGTGGCTCGGTTCCGTCGGGGTTCTCCTGGCCTCCCGCGCCGTTCTGCAGGCTCAGCTGCCCGGGGGGTGGCTGCTCGCCGTCTCCTCGATCGCGGTGGTCGCCGCCTCCCTCGCGATCGGGACGCTGGCGATCCTGGCCAACAGCAACGGCAACGTCCGGTACAGCGTGCTCACGGGCTTCGCCGCCTCCGGGGTCATCCACGTCAGTATCGGGATGACGGACCTCGTGTGGAGGACGGGAGCTGCGGCGTGGGGCACCACCTTGCTGCTGCTCGCCGCAACGGGGTACACCGCCTGGACCGTCTACCCCTCGACCAGGTCGGACGACGAGCGCGCCGGAGCCCGCTGGCCCTGGTGGCTGTTCGGGCCGATCCTGCTGCTGCTCGGCTCCCTCGTGATGGTGCCGGGCCGCGTAGCCGAAGCCGTCCGTTGGACGGACCCCACGGTCGCCGCGGTCACGGTCGTCGCCGCGGGGCTTCTGGTTCTCACCATGCTCGTCGGGCGCTGGTTCGGCCCGGCGATCGCTGGCCCGGCTGGCGCCGCCTTGACCTTGGTCGGCACCGCGGGGGCGCTGCAACCCACCTCGTGGACCGCGGTGGTCTCGCAGCTGAGCCTCAGCGCGGGACTCGGTCTGGTCGTCGCCGCCCTCGATCGCGCACAGGGCTACCTGCCGCCGCGCCGAGTGGCCACTGCGGCAGCTGGCTTCCCGGCGGTGTTCGTGATCCTCGCGATCCTGTACTACCTGCCCTACGGCGTCACCCTGCCCTTCCCCAACCGGGCCGTGCTGCTTCTGGCCTCCGCAGCGATCGCGATCGGTGGTATCTGGGCTGGTGCCTCGAGGGACCGCGAGGTGCTCCGTGAACGTGACATCGTGCGTCGGTTGGCCAACGGCATCGCGATCACCGTGGTCTTCGCGCTGCTCGCCGGTCTGTCGGTCGGAGGAGCCGAACGCGGACCCACGACACCTGGTGCCGCCGGCGAACCGATCCGCGTCGCCCACCTCAACCTGCATATGGGTTTCGGGACCGATGGGCGCTTCGACCTGCACCAGGTGAGCGCGATGTTGGCCGCGGCGGAACCCGACATCGTCGTGCTCAACGAGGTCGATCGCGGATGGATGGCGACCGGAGGCCACGACACACTGCGACAGCTCAGCGCCAACCTCGGCATGTCGTACGTGTTCGGTCCTGCAGCCGACGAGGTCTGGGGCAACGCGGTCCTCAGCCGCTACCCCGTGACCGAGTACACGATCGAGCGGCTCCCGCGTGGACGTGACCCGATGGGACGGAGCCAGTTGATCGCGGTCCTCGAGGTCGCGCCAGAGCAGAACCTCGCGGTGATCGCGACCCAGCTCTCCGTGGCCGATCAGCAGGGTGACACCCGCCTGCCTCAGGCGCGCTCGATCGCAGCGACCCTGGTACGGCTACGCGATCGCGACGTCCCCGTCCTCCTCGCAGGCAGCCTCAACGCTGAGCTCGACAGTGCCGAACTCGAGAGCTTGACCACGTCCACACGCTCGGTGCTCCCGGACGGCCATCCCACCTGGCCCGGTCCGGATCCCGAGTTGCAGCTCGACCACATCCTCACGACCGAGGACATCCGCATCCGCGAGTCTGGCGTGATCGAGACCGACCTGCTGCATCACCGGCCGGTCGTCACCGTGCTCGAGATCGTCCGCTAGCGGCCACCTCGCACCAGCGCCGCTCCCCACCCGGGTCGGTCACAGCACCCAGAGCAGTTGGTGGCTGCCGATGACGTCGGCGCCGACCGCCCGAACCCGGGCGGAGAGCTCTCGGTCGTCGGTCACGACCACGATCGGATCGTCGGTGGCCTCGACCTCGAGCACGATCTCATCGTCTGCGGTGATCCCGGGATCGCTGAAGCGGACGACCACCTCTCGGGTGCTCGAGCCACCTCGGTGTCCTCCCGAGCGACCACCATCGAACACCACGGTCGGACGGATGCCCCGGGCGCGCGCGAGGTTCGCCACGGCACCGACCAACCAGGTCCGCTGCTGTTCCAGCTCGAGGTCGGCGTGTTTGTTGAGCGTGACGTTGTACCCGTCGATGAGGACACGACGGCCTCGGTGCAGGTACAGCTCCACCGCCTCTCGGGTACCGGGCTGTACACCGGCCGGCAGCTCGCTCGGTCGCCCGGGCACGAGCCGCGTCGGAGCGAGGTCGCGGGCAGCCGATGCCGCACCGCGCCGCTCGGATGCCGCACCCTGTGAGGCCGCTGACCGCTCGCGGTCCGCCCGCCGACGATCACGTTCACGACGACGCTCCTCGTCGCGTCGTAGTTGCGCCAACTCCTCGCGTATCGCGGCGACGTCGCTCTCTGCCCGCCGACGTTCCCGTTGGACCGCTCGCTCACGCTCGCGGTCCGCAGCCGCCACCTCGCCGTTGAGTCGTGCGACCTGTCCCTCGAGAACCCCGACGCGTTGCTTGGTCTGCTCCAACTCCTCCTCGAGGCCGCGAGCCCGTCGTTCGGCGAGGTCGGCACGCCGCCGTGCGTCATCCCGTTGGGCACGGACCTCCTTGAGTCGCTCTCGGTCCCGTTGGGACCGCCGCTTCGCCTCGACCAGGGCCTGATCACGAGCGCGTCCCCCCGGCGAGGGCGAGGACCTGTCGCCCACGTCCGTTCCCGGCGACAGAGACCCGGTGTCTTCGAGCGTGGCCAGCACCTCGGCGCCCTGCGGGTCGCCGGTCAACCGGGTACGGACAGCTCGCCACAGGGCCGGGTCGGAGGCGATCAGGGCAGCAGCGCGGTCACGGCCCTTTCCCCCGGCGATCCTGCCGGTCGGCAGCACCCGGATCACGCTGCGGTCCGGATGTCGATCGTCGTCACCCACCTCTGTCAACGCCTCCCGGAGGTGGGTCAACAACACCGCCCAGTCATCAGCGGTCAACCCGGTCAGCAGATCACCCGACGGTGGGTCCTCGGAGCGGGACATCGCGGCACCGACGGTCAGGTTCCCGCGACGGGAGCAGGCTCGACCGTGATGGCGTCCTCACGTCCGCACCAGCGACAGACGACCGAGCGGACCGTCTGTTCGAGCACCTCCTCTTCCTCGACACGGCTGTCGCCGCCGAGGTCGAAGTGGTGGAACCGCCGCGTGGTCGCGGTGACGGTGACGTCGAACCGGGTGACGTTGCCGCAGGCGTCACACCGGAACCGGTGGTCCGGTTCGAGCGCACGGAGCAGCAGGGACGGATCGCCCTGCGGCGCCGCAGGTGCCGGTGTTGTCGCGGGATCGGTCATCGCAACTCCTGAGTCTGGATCAACCGTGGGTCAGCGTTGACGGGGACGACGAGGCTGACCAGCAGCCAACCACACCGGTTCGTCGGGTACC
>SKNK01000333.1 GCA_007120565.1 Nitriliruptoraceae bacterium
GAGTTCAGGCTCACGTCGGCGTGCTGGACGACCCGAGCCACCTGGCTGAGCATCGGGGTACGGATCAGGGTGAGCCTGGCGGTGGCGTCGTCGCCGCGGAGTGCCTCGAGGTTCTCGATCCGGGAGTCACCCAGTCCACGCACGCCGGCCGCCAGCAGCTCGCGGCCGAGCTCGACCGAGCCCAGGCCGGCCTTGGTGACTCCGGTGACCGCGATCCCACGGTCGTCGAGCCGGGTGACCAGGGTGCGGGCGTTGTGCCCGACCTTCGCGAGGTCGATCTCCATCCGCGGAGCACCGGCCGGCGATCTCTGCGAGACACCGGACTGCCGGTCACCTCGGTGAGGCTCGGCAGCCGGGGGGCTCACCTCGATCCGATGGTCAGCTTCGATCGCAGCTCAGGGAAGGCCAACTGGGCCATGTCGGCCAGACGGTCCGGTGACCGTGTCAACGCATCGGTCACCGGCAGGCCGAGGTTCGCTTCGTACAGGACGATGGCCGCGGATACCTCGGCGTCGGTCATGCCTTCGTGGTTGAGGGTCATCCCGATGACCTTGGTCTCCGCGAAGGTCTCCAACAGGTGGATCTCGCTCTCGGGGGTCGGCAGAGGGAACATCGGGAAGTCCACCAACGAGGGACGCGCCGGTGCATGCTGGAGGACGATCGCCTGCGGGCGGCTACCTCGCAGGATGAAGGCCGAGCTCGAGTAGGCGGGGTGGCTCAACGCCCCCTGCCCTTCGATGACGATGACGTCGGGATCCTCGGCGTCGTAGGCCTCGAGGACCGCGGCCTCCACCTCGCCGGCACCGAACTGGGCGGGGACCGCATCGAGCGCCAGCCCGTACTTGGCTCCCTGGATCAGCCCCGTCTGTCCCGTGCCGACCATGACCGCATGCAGCCCACGTGATCGAAGTGCTTGGGTCAACAGCGTGGCCGTCGTGCGCTTGCCGATGGCGCAGTCGGTACCGAGCACCGCGATACGGGGACAGAGGACGTCGTTGATCCGGCCCGTGAAGGTCTGGAGGTCCCTCTTGTCCTTCGGCCGGCGGATGTCGGTGATGGTGACGTCGTGGATCGCGCTGGCTGCGGCGAACTCGGGATCGTCGTTCAGGAACTCGTGCAGGCCGTTGACGATGCTCATCCCGTGCGCCATCGCGTCGAGCACCAGTTCGCGCTCTGCGGGGCTCAGCATCCCACTGGCCGGCGCGATACCGAAGATGAAGTAATCGGGCAGCTTGGCCGCGCCGGCGAGTGCGTCGTCGAGGTCACGGCGGACCGGGATCCGGTTGTCCTCGCCGTCGAGCACCATCCCGGAGTCGAGGCCCGCGCGTTGGCTGTCGATCACCGACAGGATCTCGTAGCGCTCGCTGTGTCGCAGGAGCCCGTTGGCGGTCTTGCCGTCGACCTGACCGAGGTTGGCTTCGCAGTACACCACGGCGGTCGGGCGAGCGGTAGCCCGCTCCTCGGTGACAGGGGCAGGCACGGCAACGGGGGATGCGGACATCGTCACTCCTCGGGCAGAAGGCTCAGAGGAGGCGACGGGATCGTTCCAGGATGGGCCGGGTATGGACCGGGCCGAAAGGAACGAGGCGTCCCCGCTAAGTCGGGACTTGTCCCCTCACGGTATCACCGCGGTGCTCATCCCGATGCTGCCTCGGCCAAGCGAGGAGGGGTCAGTCGATCAGCGCACGCCGGACCAGGCGGACCGCAGCCAGCCAGGCGATCAGGTTGAACAGCAGCAGCGCGCCGACGTGGACCATGGTCTGGCCGAACCCCGGGAAGCCGAACGCTGCACCGCGCAGCAGTTCGACGCAGTGGTGCAGGGGGTTGAAGCGTCCGACCAGCTCCGCCCACCTGGGGAGCCCGTCGAGGGGGAAGAAGGTCCCGGCAACGACCAGCATGGGGGCGACGATCCCACCGATGATGATGTCGATGCCGTGCCAGGAGCGTAGCTTGGCGGCGAAGGCCGCTCCGGTCGCAGACAACCCGAAGCCGGTCACCACGGCGATCACCGGCACCAGCACGACGCCCCAGCCCATGTCCACGCCGAAGGCGAACGCCACCCCCAAGGTGACCACGGCCACCACCGAGACGCGCAGGCCGTTCCACAGTGCCTCGCCCGCGACCAGTTCGGCCACGGTCACCGGCGCCGCCATCTGCCCGTCGTAGAGGTGCTTCTCGGTGCGCCGCGCGTAGCCGTTGATGAGTCCGGGGAACAGCGCCGAGAACAGGATGCCGATGGCGATCGTTCCCGTCGCCATGAACTCGAAGTAGGACAGCCCGGCGACCTCGCTGATCAGCGCGCCGAAGCCGAACCCGAAGCCGATGAAGAACACGATCGGTTCGACCAGCGACCCGAAGGCGGTGCTGAACCAGACGCGCCGGAACACACGCCACTCGCGGTAGATGATGGCGGCGACCACGGCGGGTTCGAACCGGTGCTGGGCGACCGGAGGGGTGATGACGCTCATGCCAGCTCCTCCCCGGTCAAGACGACGAACACGTCCTCCAGGGTCGGCGCCCGCCGTTCGCCATCGGCCCACGACTGCCCATCGAGGTGCTCGGCGTCCAGCACCGCGATGGTCGTGCCAGACCGACGCGTCCGCAGACCGCCGGCGCGAGCCTCGGCTTCGACCTCGGCCAGCACCGTCGGCTCGCCGGCGACCTCCAGTACCTCGCGGCCGACCAGCTGCGAGATGAGCTCGGCCGGGTGGCCGCTGGCCACGACGCGCCCCTCGTGCATCACCGCTACCTCGTCGCAGAGGCGTTCGGCTTCCTCGATGTAGTGCGTCGACATCAGCACGGTGACCCCGGCCGCACGGATCTCGGCGATCGTCGCCCACAGCTGCTGGCGGATCTGCGGATCGAGGCCAACGGTCGGCTCGTCGAGCAGGACCAGCTCCGGCCCGTGCACCATGCCGCGCGCGATCAGGAGCCGTCGACGCATGCCGCCCGACAGCTCCGAGGCCGGTGTGTCCGCACGGTCGACCAGCCGGGCGGTGTGCAGCCCACGGGTGACGGCGGCGTCACGGTCGCCCTTCGGGACACGCTGCAGCCGGGCGTACACCTCGAGGTTCTCGGCGACGGTCAGCTCGTCGTCGAGGTTGTCGATCTGGGGGACCACGCCCGATGCGGCCCGCGCGTGACGGGATTCGTCGGGCAGGCGGTGACCCAGTACCTCGACGTTGCCCGAGTCGGCAACGGCCTGCCCGGTGAGCAGACGCATCGTCGTGGACTTGCCGGCACCGTTGGGGCCGAGCAGGCCGAAGCAGCTACCTCGAGGTACCTCGAGGTCGAGGTGGTCGAGCGCGGTGATGGCGCCGAAGCGCTTCACCACGTCGCGCAGTAGGACAGCAGGAGAGGGGTTCACGGGATGCCTCGGGAGGACGAAGAGCCGACGGAGGGACGCCTCGAGTGGCGTCGGGTGTCACGTGGTGGGCTTCATCCTGCGCTCCTGGCTGGCGTGCGACCGGTCAGCGTAGCGCTCCGCGCTCCGGTACGCCGTCGCCCCGGTTCGGGCCGTTGCTCCGGCTCGGGCCGTTGCTCCGGCTCGGGCCGTTGCTCCGGCTCGGGCCGTCGCCGCGCCGTCGTCGCTTCCGCCCTCGTCACGGTCGCAGGGTCGGCGATGTGTCGGATAACTCCGGTCGGGCGGAGGAACCTGCCACGCCACGTGGCGTGTCGGATATCTCCGGTCGGGCGGAGGAACCTGACACACGACGTCGTGGCTGTCGGGTACTCACCCGGTCCTACCCGGGGTAGGTGACGCCCAGCTGCGAGCGCACCTCGTCGAGCACGCCCAGGACCTCCAGGGTCAGCTCGTGGGGGATCCGGTCGCTCTCGGTCATCCCCGCATCGAGGCAGCGTTGCACCTCGCGGACCTCGTGGCGCAGACCGAGCTCGTGTTCGGGTGCGTCGATGACCTCGACGACGCGGTCCCGCTTGCGAAGCTCCAACCCCGGGGAGTTGTGGAACTCGCCACGCAGACGGAGCGAACCTTCGGCGCCCGCGACCGTCGCCTCGATGCCGGTGTCGGCGACCAACGAGCACGACCAGTTCGACAGCTGACCCTCTCCGTGATGCATCGCGACCGCGGCTTGGGTGTCCACACCGGTCTCGGCTAGCACCCCGGTCGCCAGTACCTCCGTCGGGGGCCCGAGCACAGCGACCGCAAGCGTTGCCGGGTAGATGCCGACGTCGAGCAGTGCCCCGCCACCGAGCTCGCGGGACATCCAACGCCGCGTCGGATCGTCGTTGCCGGCGATACCGAAGTCGGCCTGGAGCATCCTCGGCTCGCCGATGTCGCCACGGGCGACGCGACGCTCCAGTTCGATGAACGCCGGTTGCACCCGCATCCACATGGCTTCCATCGCGAAGACCCCCGCGGTGCGGGCAGCCTCGACCAGCGCCGTGGCCGCCGTCCGGTCCAGAGCGAAGGGCTTCTCGCCGACGACCGGGAGCCCGGCCTCGATGGCGGCCATGACGTCGAGGTGGTGGCGATCGTTGGTGGTCCCGACGTAGACCACGTTCACGGCCGGGTCGTCCATCAGCGCGGCGTGTTCGCCGTAGGCGTTGGGTACGCCGA
>SKNK01000052.1 GCA_007120565.1 Nitriliruptoraceae bacterium
CGCCGTTGTCGTCGCCTCCGTTGGTGTTGTGGCGGCGGTGGCTCTGATCGACCGCAGCCTCGGCGCCAGAGGGGGCGAACCCGTGGACGGATCAGACGATGGACTCCATGGCCAGCGTCGCGTCCGAAGCCGTGCCGATACCCGCGTCGAGGATCACGGGGACCTCGACCCGATCCCGGATGATGGACAGGTTGTAGGGGTTGCGGATGCCCATCCCCGAACCGATCGGAGAGCCGAGCGGCATCACCGCTGCGCAGCCGATGTCCGCCAGCCGGATCGACAGGATCGGGTCATCGTTGGTGTAGGCCCAGACCGTGAACCCGTCATCGACCAGTTGTTCCGCCGCGGCGATCAGCTCGACCGGGTCGGGGAACAGGGTGCGCTCGTCGCCGATGACCTCCAGCTTCACCCAGTCGGTGTCGAAGGCCTCGCGTCCGAGCTTGGCGACCTGGACCGCCTCCTTGGCGGTGTAGCAGCCCGCGGTGTTGGGCAGCACGCGGACGCCAACACGGTCGATGAGGTCGAGGAGGGACCCCGGACCGGTGTCGGTGACGCGCCGGAGGGCGACCGTGACCACCTCGGTTCCCGAAGCGATGATGGCTCGCTCCAGGGCATCGAGGCTGGTCGCCCCGCCGGTGCCGAGCACCAGCCGCGAGTCCAGCGAGGTGCCGCCGATCGTGAGTCGTTCCTGCATGATCATCGCTCCTGGCCGCGGGCGCGGACCGTTCCGGCCCCACGAAGGTGGCCGGATCCGCCCTCACGAAGGGGGTCGGTCGTGCATCTCATGAGGTCACCCGCCTTGGACGGCGCCGACGACCTCCACACGGGCGCCGGTCTCGAGGGTGGTGGCGTCCCATTCGGCTCGGGGGAGCACCTCGCCGTCGATGGCAACGGCGACACCGCGTCGGTCGGCTACCTCGGCGTCGACCAGGGTGCCGACCGTGGCCGCTGCATCGAGTTCGCGTGGCTGTCCGTTCACCGTCACCTTCATGGGGGACCTCCGGTGTTGCGGTTGGAGGAGATCAGGGCGTCGAGTCCGGGACTCGGGACTGTCCGCTGGTCCGATCGGGTGGCCAGCGCCGGCCGGTTCGGGTCGGCGACGGCGATCACGGGGTCGGGATCCTTCCCGTTCACCAGCGCGGTCACCGCGTCGGCGGTGATCGGCGCCAGCAGCACCCCGTTGCGGTGGTGACCGGTGGCGATCATCAACCCAGGTAGCCGGCTCCAGCCGATGGCCGGAGCGTTGTCGGGCGTCGTCGGCCGCAGCCCGGCGATGGTCTCCGTGAGCTCGAGTTCATCGATCCCGGGGACGATCGCCGCGGCGTCATCCAGGAGTTCCCGTGTCGCGCCGGCGGTGACCGTCGTGTCGAAGCCCCGTTCCTCCTGGCTCGCGCCGACGACCAGCCGCCCGTCGTCACGCGGAACGAGGTAGATGCTGCGGTGCCGCACGAGTCCGCGCACCGTGGTGTGCAGTACCGGTCGACCGCCGGGATCGCGCAGGTGCAGCACCTGGCCCTTGAGGGGGCGCACCGGCGGACGAGCGTCGTCCGGTAGGCCGTCGATGGTCCCGGACCAGGCGCCGGCGGTGAGCACGACCCGATCGGCCCGTCGTACCTCGCCGTCTTCGGTCCTGACGCCGACCACGCGCTCGTCGTCGTGCTCGATGGAGGCGACGCGGGAGCGGTCGAGTTCGACGCCGGCGTCGGTGCAGGCCCGGATGAGCGCTCGCAGCACGGCGCGCGGTTCCACGCGATGGTCCTCGCCAGCGATCAGGCCGATCCGCACGCGGGGACTCAGCATCGGCTCCTGCGTGCGCGCGTCGACGCCGGTGACCCGCTGCACCTCCAGCCCGAGCTCCTTCTGGAAGGCGTATAGGTCGGCGACGGCGGCCGCATCGTCCTGATCGAAGCCCACCAGCAACGTCCCGGTCGGGCGGTAGCCGACATCGATCCCCGTCGCTCGCTCGAGTTCAGCGGCGAAGGCCGGCCAGCGGCGCGCCGCCGCGATGTTCAGCGCGACGCGGTCCTGCTCGCCGTAGACCACCTCGGTTACCGGAGCGAGCATGCCCGCGGCCACGCGCGAAGCTCCGCCGCCCGGGTCAGGATCGATGACGGTGACCGCCAGGCCTGCTCGCGCGGTCTGCCACGCGCTCGCCAACCCGATCAGCCCGCCACCGACCATCAGCACGTCGGCCATCAGCTGCGCTCGGTCATGTCCGGTTCCCGGCATCGCTCGACACGACCGTACGTTCTCGGATCGCGGTGTCGAGTTCGGCGAGGTCGACCGTCGGACGGGTCGTGAGCGACACGACCAGCGTCACCAGGCCGCTGGCCAGGATCGCCCCGGCGAAGGGTGGCAACGTCGGGACGGCGTCGGGGAAGCTCACCGCCGCCACCGCGCCACCGAGGGATCCGGTCGCGACGAAGCTCGCCCCGAACGCCCCCAACGCGCCGGCCACGATGCCCATCCACACCGCCGGGGTCGTGGTGCGATGCCACAGCCCCAGCAGCGCGGGGAGCAGCAGCACGGCAGCCAACAGGTCGGCGATCAGGAACAGCTGCAACACCGAGGTGGCGACCAGCCCGACCGCGGCCGCGGGCAACACGATGACCACGGTCAACAGCCGCGCGTGGCGCAGCCCGAGGCTCGGTCGTTCGGAGACGAGAAGCGCCGCGAGGCCGTTCTCCAGGGTGTCCACCGACGAGGTGACCAAGGCGATACCGAGCAGCAGGACGCCAGCGACGAGGATGGTCGGCAGCTCCGCGGTCAGCGCGAAGGCCGACAGAGCCGGGACCTCCGCGATGCCGATCGACGCGGCGAGCATCCCGAGCCCCCCCG
Source organism: Nitriliruptoraceae bacterium (assembly GCA_007120565.1). GTDB lineage: Bacteria > Actinomycetota > Nitriliruptoria > Nitriliruptorales > Nitriliruptoraceae > CSSed11-175R1. The sequence continues at coordinate 2,839 of SKNK01000052.1, forward strand.
CCATCAGCATCAGCGGGATCGTGACCGCAGCACCGATCAGGGCGCCTTGTCGAAGGGCGCGATCGTCACGTGCCGACCAGACCCGCTGCCAGTAGCCGTGGTGGAACAGGTTCGCGGCCGTGACCGCCAGGATCAGCGTTGCGGCGCTCTCCAACCCCGCTCGCTCGACGCTCAGTAGCCCGCTGGCGCGTACCGCCTCGAGCGGTGCGTCGACGGTGATGACCGCGGCGGTGGCCGCTGCCGTGAGCAGCACGATGACCAGCCAACTCTGCCAGCGGTCGGTGCGCAGCGAGGCGCGCAACCCTGCGTAGGCCGTGTAGGTGAGGGTTGCGACGACCACCGCGATGACGGTGACCTGCCGCGGGACCCCGCCGAGGAGCTCCACGAGCCCGCCGATGGCGACCAACTCGGCGGCCACGAACACGCCCATGTAGAGCAGCGACACCAGGGTGACCAAGATGCTCGCCGAAGGGCCGAACCGGACACGGAGGAACTCACTGAGCCCTTGTCCCGAGGGAACGATGCGCCGCAGTCGGGGTCCGACGAACGCGAACACCAGGAAGGGGCCGGCCGCAGCAACCGCGTACCCGATGACCGGCCCGATGCCCAGGATCACCCCGAGTTCCGGCGGGGCGAACAGGATCCACGCCCCGAGACCCGAGGCCAGGAACGACAGGCCAAGGGCGAAGGGACCCTGGGTCCCCCGAGCGACGGTGAAGTCGTCGATGTCCGTGCTCGAGCCTGCTCGGCCGGACCGCAGACCGATCACGACGAACACGGCGAGCACCGCAAGGAGCAACAGGACACTGGTAGCTGTGGCGAGCATGACGCGCTCCCTCCGCCGGCATGACCCGGATCAGGTTCCGAGGTACCGCGCTCGCCTGCGCGTTCTCAGCCCCGGTTCGAAGGGGCTCCCTCGGCGTCGATGCAAACGACGCTACCAACTACCTCGACGTTGCTGCACCTCTCGTGGGGCTGAGCCTGCCGCTCGGCGGTGTCGAGCCGCGGGATCAGCTGCGGTAGGGCTTGCCGGACTCAGCCTTCGCGCTCAGCGAAGCGGGTGGCAGGAAGCGGTCACCGTAGCGGTCGGCTAGTTCCTTGCACCGAGCAACGAACCCGGTCGTGCCACCCGCGTACTGGTCGATGTACTGCACGACCCCGCCGGTCCAGGCCGGGAACCCGATGCCGAAGATCGACCCGATGTTCGCGTCCTGTGGGGTGAGCAGCACACCCTCGTCGAAGCATCTGACGGTCTCGAGTGCTTCGGCGAACAGCATCCGCTCGATGAGGTCCTCCTGCGGGAGCGTCACGCCAGCGCGGTGGAAGTGTTCGAGCAGGCCGGGCCACAGCGAGGTGCGCTTGCCGTCCTCGTAGTCGTAGAACCCGGCGCCGTCGGAGCGGCCACCACGTTCGAACTCCTCCACCATCCGGTCGAGCACGGCCTCAGCGGGGTGAGGCTCGTAGGTGCCGCCGTCACGCTCGACCGCTGCGCGTGCCTCCTTGGCGATCTTGCGCGGCAGGGTGAGGGTGAGCTCGTCCATCAGTTGGAGCGGCGCTGCCGGGTAGCCAGCCTTCTCGCCGGCGCGCTCGATCGAAACGGGGTGGACCCCTTCGGCGAGCATCGCCAGCGCCTCGTTGACGAACGTCCCGATGACCCGGCTGGTGAAGAAGCCTCGTGAGTCGTTGACCACGATCGGGGTCTTCTTGATCTGCTGGACCAGGTCGATCGCCTTGGCCAG
>SKNK01000329.1 GCA_007120565.1 Nitriliruptoraceae bacterium
ACGACCCCGAGTCGTTCCGCACCAAGGAGTCCTCCAAGCTGGGCGTGCTGGACACGATCCTCCAGCCGGAGACCTATCCGGAGCTGTACGGCGACATCGATCACGTCGTGCGCATCAACTACTACCCGCCCCGCGGCGACAACAAGGAGGGGTGGGACAACATCGACTTCTTCGGGTGGCTCGGCTACCCGATGCAGCTCAAGGTCAACTTCCTGTGCCGCGACTCGATCCTGGCCGCGCCGTTGGCCCTGGACCTCACCTTGTTGATGGACCTCGCCCAGCGTGCGGGGATGTCCGGGATCCAGGAGTGGTTGAGCTTCTACTTCAAGGCCCCCCAGGTCGCCCCCGGCTTGTACGCCGAACACGACCTGTTCATCCAGCACACCAAGCTGAAGAACACGCTGCGGTGGATGATGGGCGAGGAACAGATCACCCACCTCGGAGTCGAGTACTACGCCGACGACTACACGCCCGAGAACTGAAACCGCCTGACCGGCGGCAACAGCTCTCCACGAGAACGCACCAGCTGCGCTCCAGCGACCGCGAAGGTGGTCACCACATCGGGCGGAGCGCACCCATCTCCGTCCGGACACCGGTCACCGGGAAGGCACTTCGACACCCGCCGGAGATCGGCACACCTGTATGCGTGTGAGCTAAGGCTTCTGGCCGGGCTCGCACTCGCCGCGATACAGCGCCCAATCGCCGCACTCGGACCCGTCGTCGAAGATGCACACGCCGTACTGGCCGCCCTGGGCATCTTCACGGAACTCGATTATCCCTCCCTGTTCGACGCAGTGCTCGGAGGCGGGGTTGGCAATCCCTGGAGTCGGCTCCAGGTCGTTGGTCTCCGCTTCCGCGCAGCCAGTCATCACGATGGCGACGAGGATGACTGCCGCGGCGGGTCCGTGCGGTCGTTGCTGGCTGACGCCCTCCGGGCGATGTGCCACCAGCGTGTCCTCGTGGCCACCCTCGCGCAAAGGTCCAACGGCTCCCGATCGCTCTCGTCGGATGCGTCGCCGATCGCCAGGGGCGCTCGGTGGCTCTCCGCTTCTGATGACGCCTCGGACGTAACTCCGTGCGGGACGACGCCCGAACCGCCCCGAGCGGCTCAGGCTTCCGTGCGAGGTCCCCGCCATCACGTACCCGACCCCTACCTCCGAGCAGGGACGAGTCGGCTCCTGCGCGGTTCGCCGGAAGCCCCTCGCTCACCAACCACGCACGGCCGCGCAGTAGGCCGATCGGCCCTGGCCGGACGGTCCCGCCTGGAAGCATGCTCGCAGCAGGGTGCAACCACGCCACGATGGAGAGGTGATGGTCATGGGCCGGATCGTTGTCGGTGTGGATGGTTCTCCGGAGTCGATGGCGGCCCTGCGTTGGGCCATCGAGGAGGCTCGGTACCGCGGCGCACAGGTCGAGACCGTCTTCGTCTTCCAGAACACGCCGTCGTGGCGACTCTACGGGTACCAGCAGGGCCGACCGGCCGAGAGCTTCGATGAACCGCACGAGCACGTCCCAGAGGTCGAGGATCGGGACGATGCCCATCGACTGGTCGGCGGCATGGTCGACAAGCTGACCCACCTCGAAGACGTGGAGATGGAGTCGGTCGTGGTCGAGGACCGCCACCCGGCACACGTCCTGGTGGAGCGTTCCGAGGGAGCGGAGATGCTGGTGGTCGGATCACACGGTCGCAGCGGTGCCTCCGAGATGTTGCTGGGGTCGGTGAGCCACCAGTGCGCGACGCATGCATCATGCCCGATCGTGATCATCCGTCCGCGTCGGTCGTCCTGACAGCTGGTGGTCTTGGCTACCCGACGTACCGCCACAGGATCGGATACCGGATCGCAGCAGAAAGCCTCTTGCGGCTGGTCACCCGACGTGGACAATCGAAGCGTGGATGTTGGAGGTCGAGCCTGGCTCTCACCCCCCTCACAGGCTCACGCCACGCACCTGCCCAGACCGTTCCTGCGGCCCCGGCAGCCATCCTCAGGCCCGTGGCGTCACACGGCCGCGCGGTAGACCTCCATGGACGGTTCATCATGCCGTCCGGTGCCCGCGAGGGAGCGCCACGAGGAGTAGTGGCGATGGTACGAACGCTGCATCTTCCACCCACCGAAGGGCGGGGGCAGTACGGCCCCGACTTCCTGCAGGGCGTCGACCTCGACCTCGAGCGTGTCCACGTCCGTCGTTCGCGGACCCGGCTGCCTCGGCTCGCCACCGTATCCATCATCTTCGCCGTCCTGGTTGTGGTCGCCGTCGTTCTGATGGTGTCGCTGCAGCCTGCGGCGGTTCAGAGCTCAGCTCATGACTCTGGGATCGCACAGGCGGTCCAGACCCACGACCTCGAACTCGAAGGCTCGCACGACTCCGGTATCGCCCAAGCGGAACAGATCCGCGATGCTGAGTTGCAGACCGTGCACGATTCTGGGGTGGCGCAGGCGCTTCGTGAACGGTGACCATGCCTGACCGTTACCAGCAACCCTCCTGCTCGTCATGGATGTGTGGTTCGAACCTCTCCGGCAGGCAGGAGGGCTCCTGCGCGACCGAACACCGCTACCTGTGTACGCGCCACACCAGCGTGCGCAGGACACAACCGCCGATCACGGTCTGGTGCACGGCATCGCCGGCGCTCCGCATGCTGATCAAGGCGAGAGCCGAACGCCTCAGATGCGCCACCACGATGCGAAGCAGCATGGGACCCGAAACCGAACGATCGAGGCCACCTCGTGGGTCGCGGAGTTCGTCATCGCCTGATGACAGGCCTCCTGGCAGGGATCGGAGTCTCCGTCGTCGAACATCCGGTACTGCTCGCCGTCATCGATGTGCTGCTGCTCCTCGCTGCTCCGGTTCTGGAGTACATCGCCGTCGTCAGACTGCGAGCCCCGCGCAGCGGCCAGACGTAGAGCCTGGCGCCGTTCGACCCTTCCGCTGTGGGCGATCGCGGGGGACCCTCGGAGAACACCGCCGCGGAGCCTCTCGAGGGCCGGCGGTCCCAGGGAAGGTGTCGACATGCCACGCGTCGTGGTGGGCATCGATGGGTCCGAGCAGGCTGAGCGGGCCCTGCAGCGGGCGGTCGAAGAAGCTAGGCTACGCGGCGCGGACCTCACGGTCGTACACGTCGTGTCACTCCCGTTCAACCTCGCGGATCCCATCCTGACGCCTCGGCCCACCGAGCATGAGTTGCGTTCGCTAGGTCTTGAGCTGATCGACAGGGCGCTCGGGGATCTCGCCGTGGACGATCTCGATGTGGAGCGGATCGCGCTGATCGGACACGCAGCCCACCAGCTGTGCGAGGCTGCGCAAGGCGCTGACCTTCTGGTCGTCGGCTCCCGTGGGCTGGGAGGCTTCCGGGGACTGCTCGTGGGCTCGGTGACCCACCAGGTCGTTGGGCACGCGCCGTGCCCGATCCTGGTGGTCGTGCCACAGGACCGGCGATCTGCTGCAGTTCACCTCCGCGTCGAGGTCGGGGCGTCCACCTCGGGAGACGACCGCGACGACCGCGCCGTCCTGCTCGGCGGCGTGCCGGATCTGCTCAGACGTCGACGATGGCCCGGCAGTGCCAGCGTCCTGCGTCGTTCTCGGCGAACTCGAGGCCCGAGTAGGACACCCCTTTCGGTGCGGCACCGACGCCCGTCACGCGTCGGCGGTCAGCGAGCCACAGGTCGACGAACACCCCACCCCTAGTCTTGCGCACGCGCACGCGGACGGGGACCCCGTCGTCGGCGTCCAACCGGAAGATCACCTCGTCCAGGAGCCCGACCAGCAGCTCCACGTCGTCCCCGGCGAGGGGGACCTCGAGGTAGCGGCACCACCCGGCGCCGGACACGTCCGCGAAGCTATCGACCAGGGCGTGCACCGCCTCCTCCAGGCACGCCTCCCGCGACGGCCCCCACGCCTCGAGGATCTCGTCGGCAGTGTGGGCGCGGACCTCGTAGCCACGCTCGCTGGACATGCGTGTCATCCCTTCACCACCCCGATGGGGCGCAGACGTGCAACGCGCCGGGCGAGTCCCGCCTGCTCGCACACCCGCACAACCTCCTCAACATCTTTGTAGGCCATCGGTGCCTCCTCGGGTAGGTCGCGGAGGGAACCGGCCCGCACCTCGATGCCCTGCTCCGCGAGCACGTCCCGTAGGTGGGGCCCGCCATGCCCGCGCCGCTTCGCCTCGTGGCGGCTCATCGTCCTGCCGGCGCCGTGGGCGCAGGACGCGAAGGCGTCACCCGGCGACACTCCGACCAGGACGTAGGAGGCCGTCCCCATCGAGCCCGGCAGGAGTACGGGCTGCCCGACGGGCCGCAGGTCTGCGGCCAGCTCGGCCGCACCGGGCGGGAAGGCTCGGGTCGCTCCCTTGCGGTGCACACACAGTTCCACGTCCCGGCCGTCGATCCGGTGCATCTCGATCTTGGCGAGGTTGTGGGACACGTCGTAGACCAACGGCAGGTCGCGCCGACCCGTGACCCGATCGAAGGCGGTGCGCGTGGCGTCGGTGATCCATTGGCGGTTCGCTCGCGCGAAGTTCGCGGCGGCGGCGAGCGCACCGAGGTACGCCTGCCCCGCG
>SKNK01000206.1 GCA_007120565.1 Nitriliruptoraceae bacterium
CGACGTGCAACTCATGCAGGCGCAAGATCCCGTCCTTGGCGAACTCGTCCGCGAGCGCCTTGAACCACTCGTGGATCTCGGGACGGGCGAAGAACCCTGCCTTGTCCGGGAAGGACTCTGCAGCCTGGTCGAGGAAGCCGTCGATCGCCCCGACGACCTCGCCGGCAGGCACCTGGACCAGATCGAGATCACCGGCGTCGCGGGCGAGCTTGCGGGTCTTGCGGTTGAGTTCCTGCCGTGCGCGTCCGCCCAGGCGGGACTGGTAGCCCTCGTAGCCCCCCTCGAGGCCCACCCGGGGACACACGTCGTCGAGGTCGTCCTCGATCAACGTCAACCCGTGCAGACGCACGGCGCGGCGGAACGCGTCACCCCAGCCGCTATCCGCGGACAGGCCGCCGGCGACGAACTCGTCCCAGTCCACATCGGCCGCCAGGTTCGCGACGTAGGCGTCGGCGACATCGGTGCGGTCCTCGACCCGGCTGATCGGACCGAGGTAGTCGGTCACCTCGGTCCCACCGAGGAAGCGCCGGTGCTCCTCCGGGCCGGTAGGGCTTCCCTCGAGGTCGTTGGCGTCGGCGATCACCCCGACCAGCCGCCCGTCACGATGCACGGTGTGGACCCGCATCGCGGTCCGCCCGCCGAGCACCTCGTGCCAGAGAGAGAGGTAGCGAGGGCCGTGGAACACGGTGGCGTGAGGATCCTCGTCGAGCAGCAACTCCCACTCGGACCGTGCCGCGCCCGTTGGGACGTTGTGGTGGGTGCGCAGTTCGATCACCGCACCCCCCTCTCGGTCGGGGGCTCGGGGACAGACATCATCAGCAGGCCTCGCTGCATCGGTGGGGTGGGTTGGAGCGGCCACGTCGAGGTGTCCGGCTGAGGTGTCCCGGAAGGGTGTTCGGGGGGCCGTTCGGTCACCTCGAGTGGGCACCGTCAGGGATGGTACTCCGTGCAACCACCGGAGCCCTGTCCTCGAGGATGGGGGCCGTCGTTCCCTCAGGCGGTGTCATCCTCGGAAGGCAGGCTGGCCGCGCGGAGGTCCTCGTCGTCGAGGTCGCCGGCACCGACCATGTCGAGGAGTCCGCGTCGACGGTCACCCGCGGCACCGTCGCGTAGCTCCGACAGGGCACGGAAGGACCGGTACATCTCGGTCAACGCCTGACGTTGCGGCTCGGTCAGGTAGGGATCGCGAGCCACGACGGATTCGAGGTCCTCGTCGTGCTCCCGCTCATCGAGGATCCCGGCCTTGACGTAGAGGGTCTCGCTGGAGATCTCGAGTGCCTTGGCGATGGCCTGCAGGATCTCGGCACTCGGCTTGCGGAGTCCCCGCTCGATCTGGGAGAGGTAGGGGTTGCTCACCCCCGCGATCCGAGCCAGCTTACGAAGCGAGAGACGCGCCGACTCGCGCTGCCGCCGGATGTAGGCGCCGAGTTCATCGATCGTGCCAGGATGCGGCGCGCCGGCCGACGATGCGTCGTCGGCTTGCGTCTCGCTGGAGGCCGACTCGCCGGAACCGTCGCCGGCCCCGTTCACGTCCTCGTCACTCACGCTGTCGCCTCCGTGCTCACCTTCGCAAGCAGGACCACGGTATCAGCGGGCGGAGACCACCTCGCTGCGACGGATCGACGGGAGCTGTCGGGCGAAGGTGCGGAGCTGGTCGCTGATCCGAACCTCACCAACAGGTCGTCCGCCCCCGGTGGGTGGCGGTGAGGTCCAGGTCCCTTCCGGCACGACACCCAGCTGCTCGAGCAGCCCGACCACCGCGGTCGCCGACGCGCGCGACGCTCCGTCGGACACCTTGAGCGCCACCCCGTACGCGTGGCCGCGCGAGTCGGTGAAGGAGGCACCGAACACTCCCTCGGCTCCCGGCTTCGCGAGCACTCCCTCGCCCAGCAAGGCGGTCTCCGCGCGCCCTTCACCACCGACCAGTCCGGGGGAGCCGAGCATCGCCTCACGTACAGCGGACCAGCGATCGTCGACGGCCAACGACGCGAACCCTTGAGCGAGTCGCACGAGCGGGACCGTCACGGCGGGAGCCCCGCACCCGTCGACCGCGACCCCCTGCACCGGGCCGAGCGCCTCGTCCAGCACCTTCAGGACCGCGGTCTGCAGGGGCCCGTCCGGGTCCAGCAGGGTGTCTCGAGGGGCACCCATCTCCAGCCCGGCCAGCGCGAACATCGCGTGCTTGCCCGAGCAGTTGTGCCGGAGCCGGACAGGCTCAGCCGCCGGGTCGTCCAGACCGACCGCGGGCGGGCAGCTCAGCTGATCCGGAGGGGTCCCGGAACGCTGGAGGAGCTGTTTCACGACGTCGAGGTGGCGGGGCTCGGCCCGGTGTGAGGCGCAGCTGACCGCGATCTCCTGAGGGCTCGGGGCGGGGCCCGACACCGCCAGCGACTCCAGGCACGCGGTCGCTTGGAAGGGCTTCACGGCCGAGCGCACGAAGGTCAGGCGTTCGGGATCGCCGAGCGCTCCCACGACCTCGCCGTCCGGCCCCACCACGACCAGGGCTCCGTGGTGGATCGACTCGACCCTCTCCTGATCGGTGCGCTGATCCCGCCGGGTGACCTCCACCAGCTCGACGTGCGAACCGCTCACAGGGTCACCGAGTTGCCGTGACGTTCACGCTCCTCGACGATCTCGATCCAGGCCTGCGCGAGATCGGGATCGAACTGGGTTCCGGCGTGGAGGTCGATCTCTTCGAGTACGACGTCGATGGGGAGAGCCTTGCGGTAGGGACGGTCGGTGGTCATCGCGTCGAAGGTATCGGCCAGCATGAACACCCGAGCCGGCAGGAAGATCTCCTCACCCTTGAGCCCCTCGCAGTACCCCTTGCCATCCCAGCGTTCATGATGGGATCGCACGATCTTGACGGCATCGCCAAGGAACCGCAGAGGCTTGACGATGTTCTCGCCGATGATGGGGTGGGTCCGCATCACCGCCCACTCCTCCTGGGTGAGGGGCCCCGGCTTGTTCAGCACCGCCTCGGGGATACCCACCTTGCCGATGTCGTGGAGGAGGAACCCGTACCCGATCTCTGCACGCTGGGTGTACTCGGGCGCGACGCGGGCGGTGAGCATCTCGGCGTACTGGTAGGTCCGGTCGAGATGCCCGCGGGTGTAGGCATCCTTGGCCTCGCAGGTCTCGGCCAGGGTGCGGACCATCGAGGTGTAGGAGGCCGAGAGGGTCCGGTAGGCATCCTCCGCCTCCTGGCGGAGCTGCTGTTCCCGGTCGAGCATCGTCCGTAGGTCGTCGGCGAACCGCAGGAGCTGCCGACGGTTCCGCTCGAGGTCGTCGGCTTCGAACGGATCCACCTAGGCCTCCTCGATGCCGCGACGAGGAGGTTGGGATCGCAGGATGTCGAGCAGCTCCAGCGGGCTGAACGGCTTGGTCACGTACGCATCACAGCCCGCCGTCTCGCCGGCCTCACGCCCCTCGGGGGTGTCGCGGGCGGTCAGCAGGATCACCGGGAGATCCTTGGTCGACGCCTCCCCCTTGATGCGCCGACAGACCTCGATGCCGTCGGTCCCCGGCATCCGCACATCGCAGACGACCACATCGACGGCCTCGGTCGCAGCAAGCTCCAAGGCCCGGTCACCGTCCGAGGCAGCCAGCACCTCGAACTCCTCGAGATCGAGCATCGTGGTGAGCACCTCGAGCAGCAGCGGGTCATCGTCGACGAGCAAGACTCGCCGCTTCGCTGCCACGGCCCCACCACTCATCCTCGCTCAACCAACAGGTCGCTGACGGCCGCACGTCCGTCCTTGTAGCGGGCCGCCAGTTCGTTGCGCAGGGCATCGATGCGGTCGAACAGCTGGCGACGGGTCGCGGAGAGCTGCTGTTCGAACTCGGTCAAGCGCGACACGTACACCTCGAGCGTCTCGACCGGCAGATCCTCGAGGTCATCCAGGGAGGACCCAGCCACGACCTCGTCGAGGCGCTGCTGGTGCGGTTCGGTGTCGGTCGGGACACGCAGCCGCGTGGCTCGGGTCCCCAAGGTGTCCCGCTGATCCGGATGGTCGTCGCTCAACACCGCCGAGAGCTGCGACAACAGGTCGCCGGCGACGTCGCTGCCGGACTCATGACGATGCCGCAGCTCGGCGCGAAGGATGTCCAGGCGGCCCTGGAGCAGCCGACGGATGTAGGAGACGGCCTCCTCCTCTGCCTCGGCGGCGACACGACGACTCCGCAGCTGATCGGTATCCAACGTGTCGAGCCCGTCCAGGAAGGACGGGGACAACACCCACTCGAGCCGATCCTCAGACATCCCCCGACCTCCTCTTCGCCCTTGCCCCAACGCGAGGCTCCCACTTGGTCACCCGAAGCTACCCCTTCGCGCCACCCTACGCGCGATGAGCGAGCATGCTGCGCATCTACACTACGCTCGCAGCATGCGTGGTGACCTCGTCGAGAAAACCGCGGCGGACGTCTGCCGCGAGCTCGCCGCCCGGGAGGCGTCGGGCATCCTTGCCATCGACGGTCCAGGGGGGCCTGGCCGTGTGGTGTTCGCCGACGGCCGGATCATCGCTGCCGTGTCGCCGA
>SKNK01000486.1 GCA_007120565.1 Nitriliruptoraceae bacterium
CCCGGTGGTCATCGAAGAAGCGACGCTGCTCGACTCGCGGGGCGCCGCGGTCAGCGAGGTTGCTGCCAGCTCACAGGTCACCCTGCGTGTGCGCCTCTCGGCGGTACGCGACGTGCAGGCGTGCAGCGTCGGGATCGAGGTCGACGATGCCAAGGGCGATCCGCTCTATCGGTTCGTCAGCGCCGACCAGGGCCTTGGCGTTGGCCCTCTGAAGGCCGGCTCGGCGGCGACGGTCGAGGTCAGCTTCTCGGCTCCGCGGCGCGCCGGCCACTACCCGGTGTGTGGTGTGATCACTGGTGCCGATGGCGCGTCGATCTGGGCGGCGGCGCCGGTGGCCACGCCGCTCTCGGTCGTCGCCGCTACCCCTCAGCGGCATGGTCTCGACCTCGCGGCTTCCGCCACCGTGGTCGATGGGCCCGTCGCGGCCGTCACCGACCTCACCTCGTTGGAACTGGATCCGCTCGATCACGCTGACGGGGCCGGCCCAACGTGAGCGCCGCCAAGGTCGCCGTCATCGTCGTGAGCTGGAACACCGCAGATCTGCTGGCGGCGTGCCTGGCGGCGTACGACGCGCAGGATCACCCCGACCTCGAGGTGGTGGTGGTCGACAACGCCAGTGCGGATGGTTCCCGCACGGTCCTGGACGCGGCGGCCGCCGAGCCGCGGAGACACCCGCTTCGGGTGATCCACCAGGTCGACAACCGAGGCTTCGCCGGCGCGGTCAACGATGCGCTTGCCGTGATCGAGGCACCGATCGTCGCCTTCTCCAACGTCGACGTCGTGCCTGAACCCGACCTGGTGTCCCGCGCCGTCGCGGCCCTGCTCGCCGACGACTGGCGTGGGACCGTCGCACCGAAACTGCTTCGCACGGTGCGTGACCCCCAAGGCCGCGACGTCATCGACAGCGCTGGGCATGAACTCACCAGCGCTCGGCTCGTTCGCAACCTGGGCGAAGGCGAACTGGAGGATGGTCAGTACGACGCCGCAGGGCCGGTGTTCGGCGCCTCCGGGGCGTTGGTCTTCCACCGGCGAGAGATGCTCGACGATGTGGCCTGGCGGTCCACCGGAGAGGTCCTCACCGAGGATCTGTTCGCCTTCTTCGAGGATGTCGAACTGGATTGGCGCGCTCGACTGCTCGGCTGGGATGCCTGGTACGAGCCCCAGGCGGTGGCGCGTCACCAACGCGGTGGTGCCGGGCCTCGTCGCACACCCCGGGTCGAGGCGCTGAACTGGGCGAACCGTCTGCTCGTCGTCGCTACGTGCGACGACCGAGGTGCCTGGTTGCGTGCCGCACCCTTGATGATCCTCACGACCAAGCTCAAGACCTTCGAGCTATTGGTGTCGGTCCCTCGGGCGGTGCCATCGGCGTTGGCCAGGCTGAGGTTGCTGCCGCGCGCCAAGCGACGTCGTCAAGAGCTGATGGCACGGGCTCGACGAGATCCCGCAGCGGTCGTCCACGCGTGGGCCGAGCCGTTCCGGTTCGGTGCCTGGGTGCGGACGTGGTGGCGGCGCGTGACCGGCAGAGCTCGAGGCGTCGCCCGCTGAGGCCAGACGGCGTCTCCTGAGGCCAGGCGGCATCGTTCGTTGCGGGTTCGCGCAGGCAGGGGTCGCGACCACCGGGTTCGAGTGGCGCTGTGGCCTAGTCCTCGTCGCCGTCCTCGGCATCAGCATCGGACCCGTCGCTCTCACCGTCAAGCTCCTCGAGTTCCTCGTCGGTGAGGTCCTCGGTCTCGCCCATGTCGTCGTCGGTTGGGGCTTGGTCGATCGGTGTGTCCTCGAGGTCGACGTCCTCGTAGCCGAGGATGTCGTCGGGGTAAGGCGCGATCATGCGTTCGGGACCGATGCCACGGGTGCCGTAGTTCTCGATGACGAAGGCGTTGGCGACGGTCTCGTCCCACGAGTCGCAGTCCCACGCGGTACCCCAGGCCCGCAGCGCGATGGGCTTGCCGCTGGAGATGCCCGGGTCCTCGTACGGGGCGCTCATGATGCCGACCCCGCCACGGTCGACGCGGAAGCCGTTGGCGTTGAGGGTCTGGGCCCAGTTGCCGATGTCGGAGGCGGTCGAGCCGTCGACGTCGTCGGGTTCCCACCAGGCGATGATGGTCCCGTGCTCGAGGTTGTGTGTGGTCGCGGCTTCGCTGATCTGGCTGGTGGCCGCTGACGTCACCGGGTGCGTTCCCTCGGTGTGGGGGCCCGAGTGGGTGGGACGGATATCGGGGTAGATCGAGTCGAGGTTCGGCTGTTGGTTGGCCGCGAAGTGTGCACGGTCCGGCAGCGGCTCACGGTCGGCGAGGATCTCGCATCCCGCGGCATCGAAGGCTTCTTCGGCCTGCGCCTGCGAGATGAGGATCGTGTCGTCGATCGAGGTCTCTCCGCCGAGGAAAGCCTGCAAGACCACCGCTGCGATGACGCCGACAACCGCGATAGTGATCAGGCTGTTGCGCAGTTGGCCGCGCTTGCGGCGAGCCTGCTCTTCGGCAGCCTTGCGTCGGCGCTCCTCACGGGCTTTCGCCCTGCGCTCTTGGTTGGTCAGGCGCTCGCGCTCGGCCACGGGTGGGTACCTCAACTGTTCGGAAGACGTGGACTCGTCGGAGCGCACGACGACGACGTCGCTGCGGCACCGCGAAGTCCCGAGGGTACCCAGCCAGCCACCGTGGGCACGACCTGAAGAGGCCGAGCGCCGTGTTCGCGTCCGTCAACCTCGCTGGTCGGGGTCCGCTCCGGTCACCTCGTGGGTGATGGTCAGGGTGCGGGTCCGGTGCGTGGGGCATGGCGGGAGGTGGCGGTCAGCCCAGCCTGTGGTGGGGAGCCCGGGGAAGGGGTTGTGGGTAGGCGAAGTTTCCTGGTTGCGGGGACCGTGTCGATGGTGAGGCCGGTTCGTCGGTGGGTCCAGCGGTGTAGCCCGTTGCGTTGCCGGTCGGGGAGGCCGTAGACGTGCCAGCCGTTGCGGTCTTTGGCTCCGTGGTCGGTGCGGCAGAGGTGGGCGAGGTTGACGATGTCGGTCGGCCCGCCGACACCACGGCCATCGGCCGCGTGGGGATCGGGGGTCCAGGGGTCGGCGTGGTCGAGGTCGCACAGTCGAGCGGCGGTGAGGCAGTTGGGGGCGCGGCAGGTCTGATCGCGGACCAGGGTCGCGTCGCGGAGCCAGCCGGGAGGCCGGTAGGACTGGCGGCCGACACCGAGGACCTGCCCGGTGTCCTCGAGCACGATGGATCTCAGGTGTGCGCCGGCCTTGTCGGCCAGCCGTCGGGCGGTGTCGGCAGCGAGTTTGAGGCGGCCACCGGTGAGGGTGGTGAGCAGTTCGCCGGGTTCGTTCGACAGGCCGACCAGCGTCTCGTAGGACATCGTGAGCAGCAACTTGGGAGCGGTGACGCCGTTGGTGGAACCGAACTCCTCAACCGTGGTGGCACCGACATCCTCGGTCCGAGGTGCGCCGTGTCCCGTCGCTGCCCTGCGTCCGGGCTGGGAGCCGGAGTACAGCGAGGTCTCTGCCATCGCGATCAGGGCGTCCATGCGCCGTCGTCCCTGCGCCACCGCTCGTTCGCGTCGACGTTCATCGACGGTGGTGGGGTCTTGTCCGACGTGGTCGCGGGGTCTGCCGGCTGGTGGGGGTGTCCCAGCGTCGAGCGCTTCGCTGAGCACCGCCAGCCCGTAGGCATCTGCCTCGCCGTAGATGCTGCCACCGGTGCCGTCCAGCCGGGGCTGGATGGCGAGGAACCGATCACGGACCTCTCGCGCGGCTTCTTTGGCGTCGGGCTTGTCCTCGACCGACGACACCGCGCGTGAGACCACATGGATCAACGCATCGGGTTCGGCGTCGATCAACGACTCGATCTCTGGACCCAACGCCTCGTCCACCGCAGCCAGCAGATGCTGCGGCAGCTTCACACAGGCGCACACCACCGAACGGACCTGTGCCCAGGAGACCTTGCCCGCATCGAACGCATCAGCCAGGCTAGGCAACTTCGCCCGCAGCTCTGCGGTCGTGGTCAACATCCGACGATCGGCACGGGTCCGCCGCCCCGCGGCAGACAACCACACCTCCACCTGCAGACCGGTCTGCTCCTCGATGTCGCCGGTCAACTGCGCATGCTCAAGCAGCGCGGTGGCCTTCGCGGTCAACCGGTCGACCGCACGCAGGGTGTCGATGACCTCCACCAGCACATCACAGGACGCCGCCGGCCCCTCAAGGAGCGGATCAGGCAACCACCCCGAACGCCCACGACCAGGCTCCGGGCCGCCCTCGAACGAGGACGGCCCCGACGGCGGGGTGGGAGGCTGGATAGTTGCGGTCATAGACCGAGTATGACAGCCACCTGTGACACCCAACCGACCGATCCGCGACCTGTGGACGAAGCCGAGACAGCTGGCCGCCGCACCTCACCGATCGATCAGCAGGTCGGTGACACTGCGCTCGCCGCGTGGCTGCGGTGCCACGGCCGGCCACCCGACGGCGATCAGCCCCAGGGGCTGCCACGAGGCGTCGAGGTCGAGGGCCTCGCGGACGGTGGGCGCGCAGAACAGCGTCGA
>SKNK01000364.1 GCA_007120565.1 Nitriliruptoraceae bacterium
CGCGAAGGTCGCCGCCACCACCGAGCACCGTCGCCGCGGTCTGATGGAGGTCGTGGAGCTTCCCGAGGGGACCGGCATGCTGTTCCTGTTCGAGGAGGAACGCGCCGGCGGGTTCTGGATGTGGAACACCCTGGTGCCACTCGACATCGCGTACGTCGCCGCCGATGGCGTGATCGTGGAGATCCTCGCGATGGACCCCTGCGAGGAGGATGAGGCCTCCGCGTGTCCGACCTACCAGCCCGACGACGCGTACGTGGCGGCGATCGAGGTCCCACAGGGCTGGTTCGCGTGGCAAGGTGTCGCCCCCGGCGATCACGTTCGTTGGTCGGACCCCACCTCGTGACCGACCCAACACCTCGGCCCGGACGGAAAGGATACAGATGACCACCTCGCACCTGTCGGTCGGCTTCATCGGCCTCGGAGCGATGGGACGGCCCATGGCCGCCAACCTCTCCGGCGTGTTCACCACCAAGGTCCAGAACCGCACGACGGACGCGGCGCTGTCCCACGAGCAGGAGCACGGGACGCTCGCCGTGGCAGACCTCACCGCCCTCTCGGACGTGGACGTGGTCTGTAGCTGCCTTCCCACCGACGCCGAGGTAGCCGAGGTGGCCCAGCAGCTGGGTCCGCGACTGTCCGAAGGCACGATCTGGATCGATCACACCTCCGGCGCGCCCGGCGGTGCCCGCCGGGTCGGAGAGCAGCTCGCGAGGTGCGGAGTGCGTTACCTCGACGCGCCGGTGTCCGGGGGCGTGGCCGGTGCCGAGGCGGGGACGCTGACCACGATGGTGGGTGGCGACGAGGCGGCCCTGGACTTCGCTCGGTTGGTCCTCGAGACGACCTGCGATCGCATCGTGCACGTCGGCCCGATCGGTGCGGGGATGGCGGTCAAGGCGGTGAGCAACGCCTTGCTCGCGACCAGCCTGTGGGCCGCTGCCGAGGGGTTGGCGGCGTTGACCAAGGCCGGGGTGCCGGCGTCGGTCGCCCTGGAGGTCTTCAACGGTGCGACCAGTCGCTCGTTCGCGACCGAGACCCTGCTCCCGGAGCGCGCCATCACCCGGGAGTTCCCGTTCACCTTCGCGCTCTCGCTGCTCGCGAAGGACGTGGATCTTGCCGGTGGGGTCCTCGCAGATGCCGGGTTCGAGGCCTCGGTCCTCGAGGTGGTTCGTGAGCTGACCCGCGCGGCTTCCGACGAGCTTGGGCCGGGAGCTGACCACGTCGAGCTCGTCCGCATCGTCGAACGGGCTGCAGGGATCGAGCTGGGCTGAGATTCAGCTGCGTCCGCATCGTCGAACGGGCTGCAGGGATCGAGCTGGGCTGAGCTTCAGCTGCTCCGACGCCGCGCCGATACCTCCAAGATGAGTGGGCCCACAGGGCGCCACGAAGCGGGGTAGGTGGTAGGTGGTCAGCGAACGGGCGAGCCGACGCTTGCGCATCGCAGCGCTTGGCCTCTGCGTGCTCGCGGGCTTCGTCCTGGCGACGATGCTGGCGACGGTGGCCGCCCCGGACGATGACGGCGGTGGGTGGGGCGTGCTGCTCATCCTGCTGGTGCTCCACGCCCTCTCCCGCCGGTACCCGCTGCAGGTCGCCGCCCGCGGGTACACCGTCGAGGTCCCGACATCCACGATGTTCGGGTTCGCGCTGTTGCTCATGGCCCCGGCCGAGATCGCCGTGCTCGGGCTCTCGTTGACGGCCCTGGTGCCGACGCGAACCGTTCGCTCACCTCGGTGGCTACGCCCGATCGTCGAGGTCGCGAGGACGGCGCTCGTCTACGGAGCCGCAGCCGGGGTGCTGACCTGGCTGACGGGGATATCGGGCGGTTTGAGTCTGGGGCAGGGCATGAGTGAGGCCTCGTCCCAGCTGATCCTGATCGTGCTCCCTGCTGGTCTGGTCGCGTACACCGTCGACCTGGTCATCGGGGTCGGGCTGGGCATGGTGGAGCACGGCCGTTCGCCAGGGGTGATCCTCCGCCAGGACCGGGGCCGCCACGACCTGCTCGTGACGCTCCTGTTGGTCGCGCTCGCCCCAGCCGTGGTCGTGGTGAGTTCCCACAGCCTGCTGTTGGCGCCGCTCGTGCTTCTCGTGATCGTGGCGCTGTACCGCTCCACGAGGGTGGCACTCCTCCAGCGCCACGCGGCGCTCCACGACGGGCTGACCGGTTTGGCCAACCGCCGCCACCTCGACGAGCGCCTCCAGTCGCTCATGCGCCTCGATCGGCACGTCGACGCGTTCGCACTGTTCGTGATGGACCTCGACCGCTTCAAGGAGGTCAATGACCAGCTCGGCCACTACGTGGGTGACCGACTGCTCGGCGAGATAGGGCGTCGGTTCGCCAAGGTGGAGGGCGTCGACCTCGCTGCGCGGATCGGCGGCGACGAGTTCGCGTTCATCGTCCGTGCGCCGCTCGACGATGGCCAGCTCCTCACCCTCGGCGAGGCGCTCGTCCGTGAAGCGGGCCGACAGTGCGAGGTAGCCGGTCTGCGGTTGACGGTCGGTGCCAGCGTTGGCGTGGCCCGGTTCCCGGACCACGCAACCGACGTGAGCGCCCTGCTGCGCCGGGCTGACACGGCGATGTACTCGGCGAAGCGCAGTGGGATCGTGGCCAGTTGCGCGGTGACCGACGAACGTCCGTTGGCAGGTCGCGTGTCGTTGGTGGGGCGGCTCGAGGAAGCGATGCGGCTCGATGAGTTGCAGCTCGACTACCAGCCCCAGATCGCGCTCGACGGTGGCGCGGTCACCTCCTTCGAGGCGCTACTCCGCTGGGAGCATCCCGACGAGGGGCGGATCCTTCCGGCGGACTTCGTTTCGATCGCCGAGCACACCGACCTGATCGGCACTCTGACACGACACGTGTTGGCGAAGGCGCTGGCCGACGCTGCGCGTTGGCAGGCAGCGGGCTATCCCGTGCCCGTCTCGGTCAACATCTCCGCACGCGACCTACTCGACCGGCAGCTCGCCGGGGACCTTCGTAGCATGCTCCTCGATCACCTCGTCGATCCCGCCACGCTGACCCTCGAGATCACCGAGACTGCGTTGCAATTGGATCCGACCCGTGCGACGCACGTGCTCGCCGAGTTGCGTGAGCTCGGGGTGCGGCTCTCGATCGACGACTTCGGCACGGGCTACTCCTCACTAGGTGCCCTGCAGGAGCTGCCGGTGGACGAGCTCAAGATCGACCGGGCCTTCGTCGCCCGCATGCACGAGCCGTCCGGCGCTTCGATCGCACGGTCGATCGTCGGGCTGGCACACGCGCTCGAGCTGACCGTCGTCGGCGAGGGGGTCGAGGACGAGGCGTCGCTGCAGGCCCTGCGCGTGTTGGGATGTGATCAGGTGCAGGGGTACTTCGTGTGTCGTCCCCTCCGATCCGGCTGGGTCCTGCAGTGGCTTGAGACGCATGCCGTGAGTCCCGCGGACGGGCTCACCGGTCGTCTCCGCGACCTTCGTCTGGTGACACCGAACATCCCCGCCTGAGGGTGACGTGCCGGTTCGGCTCCTCGGCTGCCCGGTGGCCACTGCCGACCATCCGGCGTCGCATCCTCGAGCTGGACGCTGCCGAGCTACGCTCGTCCTCGATCGACTGGGAGGTGCGAACGATGGCGACGTGGCAGCTGGTTCTCGCGACGATCGTGCTGTTGGTCCCCTTCTCCCTGCTCACGTCCTTCTGGCCGCACCGTGAGCGCTTCAGCGTCGCAGGCAAGCCGGTGGAGCGGCCGTGGCGTCCTCGGGTCACGCAACCCGAGCCCGAAGAGCACCACTGAGGGAGAGCCACCGGGCCCTCTCGTCGCCTCGGAACGGGCAACGCGACGTCCGGGGGTGCGGTCGACGCAACTCGGCCTGCTCGTCGACGCCGTCCCGCGGCTGCCTGCGGCCCTCGCCGCCACCTCGCCGTTTCGGGCTCGATCCCCTGCGGTGAAGTTGAGCCGGCGCGGCTCCGGCAGGCCGAGGATAGCCTCCACCACCCGGTTCTGAGCCCATTGGCGCCAAGATGGCGGACTTGAGTCACTGCGGCGCAACAAACCTGAGTCAGGTACGCTCAGGTAGCTTGCCGACGTGAGCTCCGTGCGTACCTTACTGGTGTAGTTCGCCCGCGGATCGCGGGTGATCGCCGAACCCGCCACGCACGCAGGAGGACCTAGAGATGGCCAAGGCCGTTGGCATCGACCTCGGGACGACCAACTCTGTCGTCTCAGTCATGGAGGGCGGCGAGCCCACCGTCATCGCGAACGCTGAAGGTGCGCGTACCACCCCGTCGGTGGTCGCGTGGTCCAAGTCGGACGAGGTACTGGTCGGTGAGGTCGCCAAGCGGCAGGCCGTCACCAACGCCGACCGGACCATCCGCTCGGTCAAGCGCCACATCGGTACCGACTGGAAGACCGAGATCGGCGGCAAGCACTTCACGCCGCAGGAGATCTCGGCGCGCATCCTGATGAAGCTGAAGCGCGACGCGGAGGCCTACCTCGGCGACGAGGTGACCCAGGCGGTCATCACCGTCCCGGCCTACTTCGACGACGCCCAGCG
>SKNK01000238.1 GCA_007120565.1 Nitriliruptoraceae bacterium
CCACTGCTGAGGAGCCCTGTGGAGTCCGAGACGGACCGGCGCACGGAGAACTATCGAGCGGTCTTCCGCTCGATGCCGTCTGCCTCGATGGTGTTGGACCTACAACTGCACATCCAAGACGCCAACAGCGCCTACCTCGAGGCCATCAACCGTGATCTCGACGAGATCGCGGGCCGGTACGTCTTCGATGCGTTCCCTCCCAATCCCGGCTTCCCGGAAGGTGATGGGGTGGCCAACCTGCGCGCCTCGCTCGACCACGTCCTGACCTCGCGCCAGGCCCACAGCATGGGTGTGCAGCGTTACGACATCCCGTGGGCCGACGCACCAGGTGGGTTCGTCGAGAGGTACTGGTGCCCCGTCAACACCCCGATCATCTCGGCGGACGACACCCTGACCGGGGTCCTGCACACCGTCGAGGATGTGACCGGATACCACGAGGATCTCGCAACGGCACTTCGCTTCTACCACAAGGAGATCAGCTCTCCGGCCGAGAGTGCGGAGTCCCAGCGCCTGCGCTTCGCCGACTACGCCAAGGTCGCGATGAACAACGCTCGCAACTACCCCGACGTGGTCGCCGAGGTCGAAGGACTCCACGATGCCTTGACCTCGCGAGCCACGATCGAGCAGGCCAAGGGCATCGTGATGGTGGAGAACCGCTGTGGGCCAGACGAGGCCTTCGAGATCCTCGCTCACGCTTCACAGCAGCGAAACGTCAAGGTCCGCGACCTCGCCTCGGCGTTGGTCAGCCGCGCCTCCAGGGGCCTGGCGATCTTCGATTGATAGGCCGCGTCCAGGGACGCTTCTCTCTGGTGTCGATCAGTAGCGCGGGGTCGATCCACAGCGGCGGGTGGATCCGCGGGGGCGCGCATGGCGCCTGATCGCCACGGGCGAGCGTCCTCATCCTGGCGAGGCCGTGACCCGTTCGCGAGCACGCACCTTGATGTCCCCGAAGATGCACACGACCTTGATATGCAGTTCTGGAGCGTCGGACGCGGGCTCCTGCTGACGGACAACCGAGACGTCCCCAAGGAGTTCCGGGCCGCTGACCGTCACCCGCCAGTCGGCTGGAACCACCAGATCCACGTCCCCGAAGACCGCCGTGACCGGCATCGTCACCCGCCCCTCGATCTGGGCATCGAGGAGGTCGAGATCGAGGTCACCGAAGACCGTCGTGACCGCCTGCCCACCGAAAGGCGCGGCCGGCGCCCGGACATCCCGGTCGTTGAAGACCACGACGACCTCATCGCCTGGCGCGATGACCCGCGTTCCTCGCACGCTCTCTGACGACGGCCGGGCTTGGCGCGTCAGCAGCCACAACCCGAGCCCGATCAGCAGGACCGGCGACAGTAGACCGACGAGCGTGGTGAGTCCGTGTGTCCAGAGCAGGAGCACACTACCGATCACGCCGAGGATGACCCCACCTACGACGTTGCGAGGACGGGTCAGCACCTGCGAGGCGCCAGCGAGCAGCACGACGCTCGGCCACCAGGTCGCGATGACATCGCCGGCGTCGGCCAGGCCGGCTCGGTCGAGCAACAGCAGGATCCCCAACGCCAGGAACAGCGTCCCGAAGGTCAGCGAGGAACGACTCATCGTGGCCCCTTCTACGGCCCTTGAGTGTTGCCTGGCCGACCACGCCAGGTGAAGGGCCGAATGCCCTCAACCGACGAGCCAGGGCACCGGGCCCTGGCTCGCGGATCTGGTGGTTCGTGTCACCGGTGTCTACATCGGCGGGTCGTCCTCGATCACGTGGGTGCGGGCGCGCCGTTGACGCATCGTCAAGCCGAACACGAGCCCGACGAGCCCACCGATCATCAGGATGACGCCGATCATCTGGATGTCGATACCGCTCGCCTCGATGTTCACGGCGAAGGCCAAGATCGCCCCGAGGACGATCAGGCCGATACTGCCACCGATAGTCATGTTCGGTACTCCTCACTAGGAGGTTCACGTAGAGGTCAGGTGCGCTCCCGACCTTAACGGGTGGTGGTAGCCAACGTCCCCGGCCGAACGACGGGAGATGTGGACGCACGACCACCTAATCGCGGGTCGCCCAGCGCGTCCATCCGAGCCCGATCCCCGCGATGGCCGCGAGTGCACCCGGCACCGGACCAGCCAACCAACCGAGACCCAGCAGCGCGTCCAGGGAGTAGGCGCCGGGGCCCGCGATGGCTACGGCAACCGCGATGACCACGAGGTAGCCGTTCAGCTCCCACCCGTTCCCGGCGGACCAGAACCCCTTCTCGGCGTTGTTCACGAAGGCCGCCGTGGTCATCGTCCCGATCATCGCGGCGGCAGCCACGGGGGTCAACAGGCCGAGGGCGAGGCCGAGGCCACCCGCGACCTCGCTGGTTCCGGCCATCACCGCCGCGACCCGGCCGCGGCCGAACCCGAGGGAGGCGAACCACTCCGTGGTCGCGTCGAGGCCTCCACCACCGAACCAGCCGAACAGCTTCTGGAAGCCGTGGAGGGAGAAGGTGCCCCCAACCAGCACCCTCAGCACGAGGAGGCCGAGGTCTGGGGAGCCGCCGAAGGATTCCATCAGCGGCCGCTCCGCGATCGGCTCGCCTCGTCCTCGGAGTCGGGATGCGCATCCGGGTCCGGGCTGGTTGCCAGCAGCGCATCGACGGAAACATCGACCACCACACGGTGCGCGGCGGACAGATCGACCGCATTGCCGTGGGCTCGCACGACGGCAACGGTGAACATCCCGGCCTCGACCGCTGCGGTCACACCGACCGGGGTGTCCTCGACCGCACTACACCGCGTAGGAGCAACACCCAACGCGGCCGCGGCGTCGAGGTAGGGGTCGGGATGCGGCTTGTGGCGCTCGACATCATCGGCCCCGACGATCGCCGTGATCTGGTTGACCACCTCGGCTCGCTCGAGGACCCGTTGGACATGTGCCCGGCTCGAGGACGAAGCGACCGCCATCGGCACCCCCGCACGTCCCAGTTCCCGGATCGTGGCTACCGCGTCCGGGTAGCAAGCCAGTTCACGGTCGAAGAGGTCCAGGAAGCGCGCACGCAACCCTGCCCGGAAGTCGTCGCGGTCGCCCAGGTCAGCCCTGGACGAGAAGTACGCCCAGTTCTGGGGGAACGGGTGACCGATGACCTTCTTGAAGTCCGCTGGCGTCGGGGTGTAGCCGAACTCTGCCAACGTCGCGGTCCAGGCACGGTCGGAGATCGACTCGGTGTCGGCGATGGTGCCGTCACAGTCGAAGACGACCGCCTCGGGCAGTGGTCGAACGCTTCGCGGCTGCGGTGACGAGCGGGACACGGCGGTGCCAGGGGACGCGTCGGTCATACCGGCGGGAGCGGGTCGTACTGGATACCTCGCCGCACATCCCGTGCCTCGTCGACCGATCCAAGTCGTGCCACCAGGTGCAGCGCAACATCGATCCCAGCGGACACCCCAGCCGAGGTGATGATGTCGCCGTCGTCGACGAAACGGTCGTCCGGACGCAGCTCCAGGCCATCACCGAGATCTGGCAACAGGTCCATGGCGCGCCAGTGGGTCGTCGCAGGGCGCCCGTCGAGAAGCCCGGCATCAGCGAAGACGAGCGATCCCGTGCACACGCTCACCAGCAAGGTTCCTTCGCGGTGGTAGTGGCGAACGCGTTCCCGGATGGCCTCGACGCCGAGGTGGCTCCGTGTCCCTCGGCCGCCCGGGTAGATCAACACATCGATCGGACCGACGTCGTCCCAGGTGTGATCGGTCAGCACGCGCAGACCCTTCGCGCAGCGCACGGGCCCCGGCTGATCCGAGACCGTGACGACCTCGACGTCGTCGCGCACGGACGCCCAGTACGCCAGGACCTCCCAGGGCCCGACCCAGTCGAGTTCCTCAGCGTCCTCGAAGACGTGGATCGCGATCCTCACGTGACGCCTCCTACGGTCGTGCGTGATGGTGCGCTCATACGGCCGGATCCTCCGGTATCTCGTGGTGACGGGGTCGTCGGCTGCCACCGTCACCGAGTCGGTCGGAGTTGGTGACCCACCGAGCAAGATCCAGCACCGCGCGAGCGAAGTCGTCGGGAGCTTCCTCGTGGACGAAGTGTCCGGCGTCGGGGATGCCGATCAGCGTCGCATCGAGGTCGCGCGCGACCTGCGGCGCGAGCGCGAACGGGGTCGCGCGGTCCTTCTCTCCCCAGACCACCGTCGCCGGAACCCGCAGCCGATGGGGGCCTTCCGGGGGCCGGAGGAACGAGGTCCGGTGTCGGATCCTGCGCACCGCGATGTCGAGGACGGCGCGCCGAGACAGGGTCCGGTAGTAGGACAGCCAGGCACCGGGGGCGGCTCGGACCGCGTCGCCGTACCGTTCGAGCATCTCGTCGGTGAAGACCTCGCCGTGCTCCGCCGAGTGGCGGATCGCGCCACGCGTGAGCGGCCCTCCAGCGAAGCGGAAGGCCAGCTGGGGCAGGATCGGAAGGTTCAGCAGCGGGATGTGCCACGCAGCCAACAGGTCGATCTGCCGGAACGGCGACGACGCGACGGTCAACGCACGGACCCG
>SKNK01000004.1 GCA_007120565.1 Nitriliruptoraceae bacterium
AACGAGGCGACGGTCTGCAGGTTGTTCTTCACCCGGTGGTGGATCTCACGGATCGTCGCGTCCTTGAACAGCAACATCCGCTCGTGACGCCGAAGGTCGGTGACCTCGCGCAACAGCATCAGGCCACCGAGCACGTGGTGCTGCCGCGTCAAGGGCAAGAGCCGCCGCAGGACGACCGTGCCCCGCGCCTCCACCTCGGACTCCAACGGCTCACCGTCGGCGAGTGCTTCGAGTACCGACTGGTTGTCGAGATCGAACTCGCCCAGGTTGGTTCCCACCACGTTCTCGGTGACACCGAGCCGGCGGTAGGCGCTGACCGCGTTCGGTGAGGCGAAGATGACCACCCCCGAGGCGTCGAGTCGGAGCATCCCGTCGCCGACACGTGGTGCTAGCTCCCGTTCTGGCTCATCACCAGGGAAGGGGAACGTTCCCTCAGCCATCATCAAGGAGAGGTCGTTGGCGCACTGGTAGTAGGTCAACTCCAGCTGTGACGGCGCTCGAACGCTGGCGAGGTTGCCCTCCCGGGCGACGACCGCGATCACCTCACCGTCGAACGGAACCGGGATCGCTTCCTCACGGACCGGCGTCCCCGACGACCAATCGGGATCACCATCCCGGATGATCTTCCCCTCATCGAAAGCGCGTGTGACGTTCGGCCGCGCGGAGGGCTCGAACACCTCACCGACCATGTCCTCGGTGTAGACCGTCTGTGCCGTGTACGGGCGCAGCTGCGCAACGACCATCAGCTTGCCGTTGTCGGGGCTGCGACAGAACATCAACAGGTCCGAGAACGACAGATCAGCGAGGATCTGCCAGTCGGCCAGGATGGTCTGGAGCGTCTCGGCTGCTGCGTCGGGCAGCCTCGCGTGCTCCTCAACGAGCTGGCGAAGTGTCGTCACCCGTACCTCAGCGTTCGAGGAAGCGTTGGAGCTGCTGCAACGGGACCGCCTCGCGGATGTGCTCGAACGCACGACGTTCGATGTCGCGGGCCTCGCTCATGGAGAGGCCGAGTGCGCGGGCCGTGTCGCTGAGATCGTGGGGGTGACCATCAGCCAATCCCATCCGCAACTCGAGCACCTTGCGTTGGGTCTCCGGGAGCCGCGCGAGCACCTTCTCAAGGGGGCCTTTGAGTTGGGCCGCGGGGTCGTCCTGTCCCGGCTTGCCGCCGCGACCACGGTTGCTGCCCTGGCCCTTACCGCCTTGCCCCTTGCCGCCTTGCCCCTTGCCGCCCTGGCCCTTACCGCCCTGGCCCGAGCCCTTCGCGCCGCCTCCCTTGCCACGCGAAGCTCCGCGGCCTCCCTGGCCACGGTCGTCGGAGCGCGATGCCTCGTTCATCGCCGCCCAGCCTAGCCATCCCGCACGGCCAACCTGCGCGAGCCGGCGCTCGTACCACAGGCCATCAGGGAAGGGGCAGGACCGCAACGCGCTCGAAGCCGCCAGGCCCCGCCAGGACGTGGCACTATCCGCACCCTGTGAACCTGCCCTCGTCCGGAGCATCACGTGTACTTCGTCCTGCTGGTGCTCGCGATCGCGGTGATCGCCTCACTCCTGCGCGGAGGTCGGTTCTCCCGCCTAGCCAAGGCTCCCCTCGAGCACGTCTGGCTCCTCTTCCTCGGTGTCGGCCTGCAGGTGACAGCCGACGTGCTGGTCATGGCCGAGGTGCTCGAACCGACCGGTGGGCTCAGCTATGCCCTCCTGCTCGCAAGCCAGCTAGTGGTCATCGCGTGGGTCATCTTCAACTGGCAACTACCAGGGCTCGTGCTGGTGGCTCTCGGGTTGTTGTTGAACGCCATCGTGATGGGGGCCAACGGCGCGATGCCGGTCGACCCCGACGCCATAGCGGCGCTCGGCCGAGACAGCAGCGAACTCGTCCGCGGCAAGCACGTCGTCATGGACGACGACACTCGGTTGCCCTGGCTGGCCGACATCTGGCCGGTACCACCGCTGCGTTCGATCATCTCCGTAGGCGACGTCGTGCTCGCGGCTGGGCTCATCCCGATCACCCACCACCTGATGACCTACCGTCCCCCGCAGGAGCGACGCCGGACCAGGGGTGCCGCTACGCCCCCACGCGAGGAACCTCGACCGGACGCTGATCCAGAACCCTGAGCAGCGCGCTGACGACCGAGAGGTCACCGACGTCGCGGACCAAACGGACCACCATCTCTTCGCGCTGTCCCCGCTGGATCGGATCCGGTGAGTAGCGATCGAGTTCGCAGCAGGCCGTGATGATCCGCGCCGACAAGCCAACCTCGTCGTCCTGTGCAGCTTCCCCGCCGAGGTCACCGTGAGCTTCGACGATCTCTGCGACGTGGTCGAGATGGCTGGAGACCTGTCGAACGATCCGTCCCCCGGCTTCAGCCAGCTGCCGCTTCGACGGATCCTCGGCATCATCGAGATCGATGTGACCCAGCTCGTGGAGGTGCGCTGCACGGACGACGTCGGTGGTGCGGCGTTCGGACAAGCCCAGTTCGAGAGCGACCTCTCTTGCGAGTTCACCGACGCGGACGCCGTGATCGTGCGGGACCGGTCCGACGGGTCCGTCATCGAACCGCTCAGGCAGACGCGACATCGCCCGGATCGTCTGCTCGTACGCACGGTCGGCGGCGAACAACCGCTGAAGACCGAGGCGGGCCGCCAGCAAGGGGATGAGCATGGTCGGGAGGGTCCACGCACCGATCACCGGATGGACGAGCGCCCCCAGCCCCGCGGTGGCAACGACAGCGGGACCGACGAGTTGTGTCGCGACCACGGCCTCGCGCGCGCGCCGCAGCGCGAACCGTCGGCGCCCCTCCGTGCGAGCCAGTGTCTGCGAAGCCGGCAGGCCGATCAGGATCCCGAGTCCGACCGCCAGCGCCGCGCCCAGAGGTAGCGATGCCGCGACCTCGGCATCTCCACCTTCCCAGACAGCCGGTAGAACGGAGTTGCCCATAGCAGCGAACCCCGTCAACGCAGCCACCCCGATGATCCGGCCGAGAAGATCCCATGGCAGCAGCGGTTCCTCTCGACGAAGCAGCCAGCCCACCACCCACGCCACGGCAGCCATCCCAGCCACCACCGCGGGCGATCCACCGAGGATGGCCGCCGCACCAAGAACCGCTACCGAGGCCGGAACCGGTGTACCTCGCGGCTGGCGGATCGTCAGGGGTTCGACGGCGGCGGCAGCCATCAAGAACCAGAACACATCCCACGGGGAGAGGCCAGGCTCGACTCCCCCGAGCAGCCACCAGGACGCAGCGATGGCAAGCCCGCCCATAGCGAGGAGGCTCCGCAGCACCGGAGCGCTCAACCCCATCACGAGGAAGCCTCGCGGGGCTCGGTCGGCGCACCATCCAGACGTTCTTGCGCCGTCCCTACCGGGATGTGTTGCCCATCGAGCTGCGCCTCGCTGGCGAAGTCGGTCGTCGGCGCCCAGCCGACCCGATCCACCACCGTGGCGAGCGCCTCGACCATCCGGGAGTCGAACTGGCGATCCACACAGCGGCGCAGCTCCGCGATGGCTGCGTCGATGGTCATCGCCTGCCGATAGGAACGTGTGGAGGTCATCGCGTCGAAGGCATCGACCGTGGTCACGATACGAACGATGTCGGAGAGCTCCTCGTCCTTCACTCCGTGGGGGTAGCCCTTGCCGTCGAGGCGTTCGTGGTGGAATCGGACGATGTCGATGGCCGGCGCGAGGAAGTCGATGTCACGCAGGATCTCCGCACCGATCGTCGGATGCTTCTGCATCTCGGCGAACTCGTCGTCATCCAAGGGACCCGGCTTGTTGATGACACACAACGGCACCCCGACCTTGCCGACGTCGTGCAGCAACGCGGCGTATCGGGTCAGGCGTCGCTGCTCGTACGGGACCTTCAGCTCCTCGGCGACCAGGACCGAGAGTTCGGACACGCGCTCGGAGTGACCCCGCGTGTAGAGATCCTTGAGTTCGATCGCCGTTACGAACCCACGAACGAGTTCGTCGTACGCGGTGTCCAGCTGCTGGAACGTCGACAACGCGTAGCGGGCCACGAACACCGGGACCGCCATGAACAGGATGGCCCATGGCGTTTGCATCCACAGCAACGCCGCGAAGACGGCAAGGCCGACTGACGAAGGCACCTGCACGACGACGGCAGGAACCGTCGACAACAGTGTTGGTAGGAAAGCGTCGGGCGACGTGAGCGAGACGATTCCAGAGACAAGAAGGTGGTTGACGATCGAGTAGGCAGTGGCTGCCAAGGCAACTGCCGCGATGCCAGTCACCGACGGAAACGAGGCACTGAAGCCCTGCAGTGTCGCCTGATAGGCCAGTCCCGCAGCTGCAGTGCTCAGCGCCAACTGCGAGACATTGAAGGAGGTCCGCAGAACTCGCTGATCATTGGCCTTCATCACGATCCGCGGAAGGACCCCAAGGGCAGCGATAACCGCGGCCTCTGGCCCGGCCACAACGATGACCACCATGATCACGAAGTTTGTCAACGAGACGTACATGTCCTCGCGGACCGTCACCGAGAACGAC
>SKNK01000096.1 GCA_007120565.1 Nitriliruptoraceae bacterium
AACTCCGCGGTGCCGGCGCGGCCGGACTCGTCGACGCGGCACACCGCTACGACCCGGCCACCGGGGTCCCCTTCCCGAGCTACGCCACGATCCGCATCCGCGGGGCGATCATCGACGCGACACGTTCCCGCGACTGGGCGACCCGGCGGCTGCGTCGCGACCTCCGCTCGATCGACCAGGCCGCCGACCACCTCGAGGAGTCGCTCCAGCGGCGCCCCGAGGAGGACGAGATCGCCAACCACCTCGGCGTCGATGTCGAGGTGATCCGCGAACGCCGCGCCTCCGCGCTCACCTCCACCCTGCTCACGCTCGACCGTCCGAGCTCCGGCGAGGACGGCGACGCATCGCCGCTCTCCGACCGCATCATCGAGGAGGACCGCAACTGGATGCCCGAAGCCTCCCTCGAGAGCACCGAGTTGGTCGGCACCCTGCGGACCGCCATCCAGCACCTCCCCGAGCTGCCGAAGCAGGTCCTGATGGAGCACCACTTCCAGGGGCGGCTCCTCCGCGACATCGCTGACGACCTCGGCGTCACCGAGGCCCGTGTCTCGCAGCTGCGCCAGGAGGCTCTGCACGCCCTCCAAGCCTTCTTCTCGACCAGCTTCGACGAGGTACCCGAGGTTCCGGAGGGCGCCCCCGGCAAGCGGCGTCGCGCCGCCTTCGTCTCGCAGGTCTCGACCGCGACCACCTGGCGTAGCCGCCTGGAGGCTGCCGGCATCGACGACCACCAGTACGACGGAACGATGGAAGTGCCGGCCTGATGAGCTCCACCGCCGAAGCCGAGGTGGACAGCACGACACCTGCGCCGACCGACGAGTCGGACACACCGGAGGCGCCTGCCCCGATCGACAGCCCTGGATCTGACGACCCCATCGCAGGATCCGACGCGCCAGCCGCCGTGAAGCCCTCAGCCACCCCCGGCATGGTGCACCTCGCCCACCTCGGGTTCCCACGCAGTGCCGCCGGATCGCTGATGTTGCGATGCGACGGCGTGCCAGAGTCCGCGAGGCAGCGCCTGGTCAGCGCCGGCGCCGAACTGACGGACGACCCGGAACAGGCCGTCGAAGCCCTGGTGGTATCGACCCGCCTGCCTCCTGAGGCGATCCGCAGGGTCAGCGAGCATCTCGCCGCCCGGGTCGGACGCACGATCATCCTCGCCCACACCGGCGCTGAGCGGCTCGCGGCTCAACTGGTCCGAGCTGGCGCAGACGCGGTCGTCGGCGAAGGCAACGAAGAGGCACTGATCGGTCTGATCGACCACGAGCGCACCCCGACCGGGCTCCTCGCCTCCTTCGAGCGGCGCTTCGGTGGCAACGCCAACGGCCGCAACGGCCAAGGCAGGGACGCGACGACCGGGCTACACGACCGGCGCAGCTTCGAACGCCGCCTGGGCAGCCTCGGCGACGCCGAAGAGGTCCCCCGCGTCGCGTTCGTCAAGGTCATCTCGGATCGGTGGAACACCAGCAGCCCGGACGCCGTCGTGTCCGTCCAGCGACGGCGCCTGGCGACCACCCTCGAGCACATCGCCACGAACGAGGCCAGCGAGCTGTACAGCACCGGCGTCGGCGAGTTCGGACTCATCAGCACCCAGCTCAGCCCCCACGACGCAACACGGGTCGGCAACCGGCTCGTCGAGGCAACGGCCACCTACCGTGACCGCGGCCTACCCCTCCGCGCCGTCGTCGGCCACGCCGGATCGGAGTCGGCGCACGACCCCGAGGAACTCCTCGACCTGGCTCGCCGAGCGGTCGAGGTTGCGGCGGTCGACGGCACCCGCCGGGTTCTGAGCGCAGAGGACCTCGCCTTGGGTGTCTCGGTCACGACCGAACTCGAGGCGTTGGTACGCCTGCTCGACGAGGTCGAACCCGCCCTGCCCGAAGGGCGTGGACACGGTGAGCGGGTCGGCCGCATGGCCGCCCACCTGGCCCGCATCCGCGGCTCCTCGCCGGGCGTGGTCTCTCGCATCCAGCTCGCCGGTCACCTCCACGACATCGGGCGTGCCGGTTTGCCGCCAGCGACGATCGGTGGCCCGGAAGGGCTCACCGGCGAACTGCTGGAAGCCTGGCGCACCTTCCCCTCCCGTTCAGCGGAGCTCCTGCAGCTCACGGCTGGTCCCGCGGTCGCGCGAGCTGTCCGGGGTCAGCGGGAACGCTGGGACGGCAACGGCTTCCCCGAAGGGCTACCCGGCGAGGAGATCCCCGAGTCCTCACGCATCATCGCCGTCGTGCATGCCATCGACGAGGAGATCGCCGCCGCCAAGCACCTCGGTGCTCACGGTGTGGAGGCACGGCTCCGCGAGCGTCGAGGTACCGAACTCGACCCGGACCTGGTCGAGGCCGCCATCCTGCACCTCGAGCAACTGCTCGCCGAACGCGGCTGACCCCGCGGGACCATCAGACCGGTCACACCACCGGGTTCAGCCGGGGCGGACCCCCTCGGCCACCTGGTTCAGCCGGCTGGCACCGCAGGCCGCCAGCTGGCCCGTGAGGACTCGTAGGCGTCGATGTCCTGACCGTGTTCGAGGGTCAGGGCGATGTCGTCCAGGCCGTTGATCAGGCAGTGTTTGGTGTGTTGGTCGATGTCGAAGGTGACGTCCACCGCATCGAGACCGTCGACGGCAGGCACGTGCACCCGCTGCTCGGGCAGGTCCACGGTCACTTCGACCGACGGATCCGCCTCGATGAGCGCGAAGATGCGACCGACCACCTCGTCGTCGAGCTGGACGCACACGATCCCGATCTTGCCGCAGTTGGTCCGGAAGATGTCGGCGAAGCTCGGCGCGATGATCGCATCGAACCCCGCGTCCTGCAGCGCCCATGGCGCGTGCTCGCGGGAGGAGCCACAACCGAAGTTGCGGCCCGTCACCAGCACCGGTGCCCCGGCGTGCTCGGGCTTGTTCATCGGAAAGGATGGGTCAGGCGAGCCGTCATCGAGGTAGCGACGCTCGCTAAAGGCGAAGGGGCCGAACCCGGTCTTCTTCACCGACTTCAGGAACTGCTTGGGGATGATCAGGTCGGTGTCGACGTCGTTGAGGTCGATCGGGCAGGCACGTCCGGTGACGACGGTGACGGGCTCCATCAGGCGTTCTCCTCGGTGAGTGCGTGTCGGTCGCTCGCCGGATCGAGCGCATCTCGAACGTCGACGAAGCGGCCCTCGATCGCGGCCGCCGCGGCCATCGCCGGCGAGACCAGGTGGGTGCGGCCCTTGAAGCCCTGGCGTCCCTCGAAGTTGCGGTTGGAGGTCGATGCGGCCCGCTGTCCTGGGGCCAACTGATCCGGGTTCATGCCGAGGCACATCGAACAGCCCGGATCGCGCCAGTCGAATCCGGCCTCGATCAGCACCTCGGCGATGCCTTCGGCTTCGGCCGCGGCCTTCACCAGCCCGGAGCCCGGCACGACCATCGCCTGGATGTTGTCGGCGACCCGCTTGCCCTTCACCACCTCGGCAACCTCGCGCAGGTCCTCGATGCGGCCGTTGGTGCAGGACCCGATGAAGACCAGGTCGAGTTGGAGATCCGGGAGGGTCTCGCCGCCCTGCAGACCCATGTAGTCGAACGCCCGCTGCCACTGACGCTGCGTCTGCTCGTCTGGAGCGTCGTCGAGGGTCGGGATCGTCTCGTCGATGCGGATCGACTGGGCCGGGGTGGTCCCCCACGTCACGGTCGGTGCCACCGAGGTTGCGTCGATGTGTACGACCCGGTCGAACTCGGCGCCCTCATCGGTGACCAGCGAGCGCCACGCTTCGACCGCCGCGTCCCACTCCGCACCCTTTGGCGCGAAGGGACGGTCCTTGAGGTAGGCGATCGTGGTCTCGTCGGGCGCGATCAACCCGGCACGGGCGCCACCCTCGATCGACATGTTGCAGACCGTCATCCGCCCTTCCATGGACAGGTTGCGGATCGCCTCGCCCCGGTACTCGATCACGTGGCCGACACCGCCATCGACCCCGATCTGGTTGAGGATGTGCAGGATCAGGTCCTTGGCGCCGGTCCCTGGGGGAAGCGCACCCTCGACCTCGACCGCCAGGGTCTTGGGCATGCGCTGCGGCAGGGTCTGGGTCGCCAGCACGTGCTCGACCTCGGAGGTACCGATGCCGAACGCCAGCGCCCCGAAGGCACCATGGGTCGCGGTGTGCGAGTCTCCACAGACGATCACCGCACCCGGCTGGGTCAGTCCGAGCTCCGGGCCGATGATGTGGACGATGCCCTGGTTGCGGCTCCCCATCTTGAACAGACGGATGCCGTTGTCTTCACAGTTGCGCTCGAGCGCATCCATCTGTGCCTGGGCCAACTCGTCCTCGAGCGGCACCTCGCCCGACACCTGTCGAGGGTCGGTCGGCACGTTGTGGTCCATGGTCGCCAAGGTGAGATCCGGGCGACGCACCGAGCGGCCAGCCAAGCGAAGCCCCTCGAAGGCCTGGGGCGAGGTGACCTCGTGCACGAGGTGCAGGTCCACGTAGAGCAGATCGGGGACCCCGTCCTCGGCGCGGACGACGTGGTCG
>SKNK01000221.1 GCA_007120565.1 Nitriliruptoraceae bacterium
ACCCGGCAGGGCACCGTCAAGCGGACCCGACTGGATGCGTTCGACTCTCCCCGGTCCGTGCTGATCGCGATCGACCTGCGTGACGACGACGAACTGATCGCGGTCGCGGTCACCGACGGCACCCGCGATCTGATGCTGGTCTCCCGTGGTGGGTTGGCGATCCGGTTCAACGAGAGCGATGCTCGATCCATGGGAAGGACCGCGGCTGGCGTGCGCGGGCAGAAGCTCGACGAGGGCGACCAACTGCTGGCGATGGCTCCCGTTCCACCCGACGACGAGGATGACGGCACCTATCTGCTGGTCGTGACCGACCGAGGGTTCGGTAAGCGCACGCCTCTCGCGAGGTATCGAGCGCAGAAGCGAGGTGGACGTGGGCTGATCACGGCCAAGATCACGGATCGGCGGGGACAGCTCGCTGGCGCTCTGGTCGTCCCCTACGAGGCCGAGATCCTGCTGGTGACCGACACCGGAACCTTGATCCGGATGGCCATCGCCGGCGTGCGCCCGATGAACCGTGACACCCAAGGGGTCTCGCTCATGCGCACCGGTGAGGACGCCCGGGTGACCGGTGTGGCCTTGGTGATCGAGGGTGAGGACGCGGTCGAGGCGGCCGACACCCTCGGGAGTACCGATGCGGTCGGCGCGTCGGAAGGACTCGAGTCGAAGGGTGAACTTGCCGATACCTCCGAGGGGGATGCTCCGGACGAGCCTGCCCGGCAGGTGATCGAGGACGCGGTCGAGGACGACGACGCGATCACCGATGCTCCTGATGAGGGGACCGACGCATGACTCGATGCGGCATCGCGGCACGCACCACGTTGGTGGTCGCGGTCGCGATGTCCGCAGCCTGCGGTGCCTCGACCACCGAGGTGTTCAGCCTGGAGGTCGGCGACTGCTTCGAGGATCCACCCAGCACCCAAGCGCAGGTCGCCGAGGTGACCATCGTCGATTGCGACGATCCGCACGACCAGCAGGTCTACTCGGTCTTCGAGATCGATGAGGCAGGGTTCCCCGGGCAGGAACAGATCGACCAGCGAGCTCGGCAGGGGTGCGTCGATCGGTTCGAGGACTACGTCGGGGTGTCGTACGCCGACTCAGAGCTGTTCGCCACGTGGCTGTACCCCACCGAGGTATCTTGGGATGCCGGGGATCGTGAGGTCGTCTGCGTGTTGTTCCTGGAGGATGACCAGCTCGTGGGTGCACAGCGGGGAGTGGAACGATGAGGTGGTCCCAGAGCGCTCCACCTCGCCGTCTCTCGGCCCTGCGTCGTCCTCCCGCGCGCCCCATGGACAGCCGTACGCCGAGCCGCCGCTCGTTGCCCGGTAGCATCACGCGGACCTGAGGAGCACGTTCGTGGCCCGACGCCGTCTCACCGTGAAGCGCATCGACCCCTGGTCGGTGCTCAAGTTCGGCTTCCTTGCCAACATCGTGCTGTTGATCATCTTCATGATGATCATGGGCGTCGTCTGGTTCATCATCGATCGGTTGCAGATCGTCGACCAGGTCTGCGGCATCGCCACCGACGTGGGCTTCACCCAGTGTGGGATCAACGCCCCGAACCTGTTCCGTTCGATGATCCTGCTCGGTCTGTTGTGGATCGTGGTGCAGACCGCCGTGCTGGTCTTCCTCGCGTTCCTCTACAACCTGATCTCGGATCTGGTTGGAGGGATCGGTCTCACCATCATCGACGACACGACCCCTACCTCCATGACCTCAGCTACTTCGTCCAGCGCCCGCCCGGTCGCGACGGCGGGACATCAGCCGAGCGTTGCCAGGAACTCGAGCCGCCCGTCATCCACGGCAGCATCCGCAGAACGAGCTTCGGCCCGGGGCTACGACGATGGCACGGCGCAGCAGCCGGCGGTGTCACCCGACACCTCGGCGCGGATCACGACGCGCCCCCGGGACAACGTCACCGACGACGATCTGTTCAGCGACCGGTAGCGAGAGGGGCTCGGGCCGTTGACCTGGCTGCGCGGTCGCCCAACGGCGTTTCGCGGCCGACCCGGCGCCTCGCTACGCTGCGCCGGTCGCGGCTACGGTCGGGGCTCCATTGGGCCAGTAGCTCAGCTTGGTTAGAGCGCACCCCTGATAAGGGTGAGGCCGGAGGTTCAAGTCCTCCCTGGCCCACAGCACACCTCCGCAGGTCAGAGCGGGTCCCTTTGGGACCCGCTCGATCGCGTTGTAGGGCGCCATCGACCGTGATCGGCACATGGGGCATGCGGCGGGGTGACCTGGCCACGGCTCTCCCTCGGTGACGTCACGATCTCCGCGGCCCTTGGCGGGCCCCCGTTGCCAGCCGCCGCACCGGTGGGACCAGGGGCCTCTGGTGGATCGCCATCTCGTCGCTCAGCAGGCGGGTCCCTCCGTCGAGAGAGCAACGCCGACCGCTGCACGGGACGGCTCCGAGCGTTCGGCTCCTGCCGAAGGCGGCGTCGGCGCTTGCTCTCCCTCGCTCGCCGGTCGAACGAAGGGCCCTTGTCCCATCGGGCCCGGGCCGAAGGACCCTAAGTGACAAGCACAACGATAAGCAAAACTCCCAGCGTTGGCGCCTATCCCGGAGGTGGCGATGCGCCCGACCGTCCGAAACCTCGCTCTGCTGATGATCCCGGCGCTGCTTGCAGCAGCGTGCTCACCCACCTACGTGGTGCCCGAGGCCCAGGCCGCCGCGGCCGAAGGGAGTGGTCACCATCACCATGAGGCGGCATGGGATCCCCACCAGGCCCCGCCGGACGACTGGGAGCCTCGTGACCCGCGGCTGGATCCCGCCCCCGAGGGGACCGTCCATGAGATCACGATGCGTGCGAGCGAGGTCGAGAAGGAGGTCGCACCCGGGGTTACCCAGCAGGTGTGGACCTACGACGAGCTGTTCCCTGGCCCCGTGCTGCGTGGCAAGGTCGGCGACACCTTCCGCATCACGCTGATCAACGACGGCCAACTCGGGCACTCGATCGACTTCCACTCCTCGAAGGTGGCGCCCAACGTCGAGATGCGCACGATCGATCGTGGCGAGGAGTTGATCTACGAGTTCGAGGCCAAGCACGCCGGTGTGTTCATGTACCACTGCGGCACCAGCCCGGTGCTCCAGCACACCGGCATGGGTCAGCACGGCACGATGATCATCGACCCGCCGGATCTGCCTGACGTGGACCACGAGTTCTGGCTCGTCCAGCACGAGACCTACATCGGCAACCTCAACGATTCCTACAGCAAGATGGAAGCCTCGCAGTGGGACATCGTGGCGTTCAACGGCTACCCGAACCAGTACGTCCACGCACCCATCGAGGGCGTCGAGCCCGGTGAGCGCGTGCGGATGTGGGTGATGAACAACGGACCGAGCGAGGACAGCTCGTTCCATGTCATCGGCACGATCTTCGACACGGTCTTCAAGGAGGGCAGCTACCGGCTGCACCCCGACGAGCACGCACCAGGAGGTGCGCAGGTCCTCGACCTCAAGCCCTCCACCGGCGGGTTCGTGGAGTTCACCTTCGACACCGACGGCACCTACCCGTTCGTGGACCACAAGTTCGCCAACGTCCCAAAGGGGGCGGTCGGGATGTTCGTCGTCGGTGACGTTGACCTGTCCGAGGGCCACGGCAAGTAGGGGCCGGATGCAAGCCGTGGTCCCCACCCCGGCCTGCACCGACGGCATGACTGACAACCAGACCACGAACAAGGTGTGAAGGTGACCTCCGAGCACGACAACGACCTGCCCCCCGACGGCTCTCAACCGGCCGGCACGCCGCAGGCTCCCGTCGGCAGCGAGCCGTGGGGGCGGGAGATCCTCGACGGTGTTGATGCCGACACCGAGCTGGGCTTGGCCGTCGCCCGTGATGCGCTTGCGGTCGCGCGCGGTGAGTTGGACGAGAGCGAGTTCCGTGACCGGTACGAGGTCGACTACCTCCAGGAGTTCGGCCTCGATCGTCGCCCGCGCCTGGCTGACGGACTGACCCGGCCCTACACCGAGCCTGCGGTCACCGGGAGGCCTCCCGGCCCAACGGAGTTGGCCCCTAGGGCCGCCGACGTCGAGAGCGGTGTCATGCCGACCGGAACGGCGACGCTGCCTCTGCAGGCGGACGACACCGGTGGGGGTGGTGGATGCGGCGACGGCGGGGGCGGCTGCGGCTGCAACGAAGGGTCCTCCATCGACGACGACGGGTCGTCCACCGACGACGTGGGACCCGACGGCCTGTCGCGTCGCACGTTCGTACGAGCGGCCGCGGGAACGGCCGTCGCGGCGATGTTCTTCGCGGAAGCGTTCCGGCAGGGTGCCTTCGCCTCCACGGGCGACTCCGGCACGGACCCGGCGCAGGGGGCGGGCGAGCTCCGCAGGGGCGCGGGATCCGGCACGGTCGCGGCCGGCGAGAAGACCGACGTGCAGATGGGGATGGTCGTCGACCTCGAGCGCTGCGACGGCTGCATGGAGTGCGTGTCGGCCTGCTCGGAGTCCAACGGCCTGTCACAAGGGTCGCTGTGGGCGCTGATCATGCCCTTCAAGG
>SKNK01000321.1 GCA_007120565.1 Nitriliruptoraceae bacterium
CTCGGCTTCAAGACCTTGCATCCCAAACGCTACGAGGAGATCGTCGGGCTCGTCGACGAGCGCAACCCCGAGCGCGAGGCCCACATCGAGGAGGTCGTCGCTGCGATCGAGGAACAGCTTCGGGAGATGAAGATCCGCGGCGAGGTCAGCGGACGCCCGAAGCACTACTACTCGATCTACGAGAAGATGGTCCTACGCGGCAAGGAGTTCGACGAGATCCACGACCTGGTGGGGATCCGGGTCATCGTCAACTCGGTGCGTGACTGTTACGCCGTGCTCGGACAGTTGCATGCGGCCTGGCGTCCCATCCCGGGGCGCTTCAAGGACTACATCGCGATGCCCAAGGTCAACCTCTACCAGTCGCTGCACACCTCGGTGATGGGGCCACGGGGGCGTCCGGTCGAGATCCAGATCCGTACCCGGGCGATGCATCAGACCGCCGAGTTCGGTGTCGCGGCCCACTGGAAGTACAAGGACGGGGGTCGCACCGGAGGGACGGAGGAGACCGCGACCGAGGAGCTGCCGTGGATCGAGCAATTGCTCGAGTGGCAGTCAGAGGTCCAGGAGCCAGGCGACTACCTCGAGTCGCTCAAGATCGACCTCTACCAGGACGAGGTCTTCGTCTTCACCCCCAAGGGTGACGTGATGGGGCTGCCGGCCAACGCCACCCCGATCGACTTCGCCTACGCCGTGCACACCGAGGTCGGGCACCGGTGTATCGGCGCACGGGTCAACGGGCGGCTGGTGCCCCTCGACCACCACCTCGTCAACGGTGACACGGTCGAGGTCATGACCTCGAAGGCCGAGGATGCCGGTCCGTCACGGGACTGGTTGAAGCTGGCGGCATCGACCCGCGCACAGTCCAAGATCCGGGCCTACTTCAACCGTGAGCGTCGCGAGGACGCGATCGTCCGCGGCCGCGACGCGATCGCCCGGGCCCTCAAGCGCAAGGGCATGAGCTACTCCCGTTCGATGGCGTCAGGTGACCTCACCGACGTCGCGCACGCCCTCAACTACAAGAACACCGAGGCGATGTTCCGGGCGGTCGGGGAAGGCCACGCGGCGGCCGTGACCGTCGCGCAACAGCTGGTCAACGAACTGACCGAAGGTGAACAGGACTCGGTCGAGTCGATCGACGACGTCCCGACCCAGGCACCGATCCGTATCGGCAGGGCCGAAGGCGATGACGTCGAGGTAGAGGGTGACGCGGGGATGCTGGTCACGCTCGCCCGCTGCTGTACCCCGGTACCGGGTGACCAGATCCTCGGCTTCGTCACCCGTGGGCGTGGGGTCTCGGTGCACCGCGCTGACTGTCCCAACGTCGACGATCTGAAGCGTGAGACCGAGCGGTTCGTGCCCGTCGACTGGTCAGGGGAGTCCACCTCGTCGTTCCTGGTGTCGATCCGTATCGAAGCCCTCGATCGCAAGCATCTGCTGCGCGATATCACGGCCGTGCTCGGCGACCTCCACATCAACATCACCTCCGCACAGGTGGCGACGCGCAAGGACCGAGTTGCCGCGTTGACCTTCACTTTCGAGCTCGGCGATCCGACACACCTGGAGTACGCCCTTCGGTCGGTCCGCAGCGTCGAAGGGGTGTACGACGCGTTCCGCCTGGTTCCCCAGTCCAGCGGTAGCTGAACCCGCACGACGATCCATCCAGCAAGAGGGGCAAGGGGCCGAGGTTCCGCGACCCGCGCAAGATCTGCCAGCATCGGCCGCCGTGTCGGTCTGTACCTCGAGGAGCCAGGGTGTCCGTGAACGACCTCGACAGCCGTATCGAAGCGGCATGGGAGCAGCGGCGAAGTGACCCGACTGCGGCCGTCGAAGCCGCTGAGCTCCTCCGGGACGAGGCGCTGGATGTCGGAGATGAGTCCGCCCGCGCCCGGGCACTGATCGCTGCCGGAGCAGCGCATGTCGTGCTCAGCGACTACCCGTCGGCGTTGCGGACGCTGTTGGAGGCACTCACGCTCACCGACCACCTCGACGACCTGAACCGTGCCCGGGCGCTATCTGAGGCCGGACACGTCGACTCGATGCTGGGCGACACGGCGTTGGGGCTCCAACGCCTGTTGGAGGCGCTGGAGATCTACGAGAGGATCGAAGACGTCCACGGGCAGGCGGGCACGCTCAACCGGATCGGGGTGAGCTTCTACTCCCACAAGGACTTCAACGAGGCCCAGGAGGCCTACGAGCGGAGTCTGGAACTGATCACCGATGACGAGGTCGTGCGGGCGGGCATCCGCAACAACCTGGCCAAGGTGCTGACCGAGCGAGGACGGTACGAGGAGGCACTCGAGCACCTGCGTGCGGCTCGCGACGGCTTCGAGGCGTCGGACGAGAAACGCGGCCTCGGCATGACCTTCCACAACGCGGCCGTGGTCAACGAACACATCGGCGACGTCGAACGCATCATCGATCAACTCGAGACGGCCATCGACCTGTACGACCAGGGTGGACATCCCCATGGCTCCTGTGAGTCGCGCACGCGGCTGGCCAGGAACCTGATGTCCAGCGGTGGAGACACCGACCGTGCCCTCGAGTTGCTCGAGCGTGCCTACGCCGACGCCGAGCGCCTGGCCCTCGCCCATGAGTGCGCGACCGCCGCGGAAGCGTTGGTCGACCTCCACGAGGACCTCGGCGACCCCGAGGCGGCACTGGGGTGGCTGCGCAGGTTGCGGACGGTGGAGCGCCACCTGTTCAACCAGGACTCCGAGCAGCGGTTCCGCAGCCTGCAGGTCCGCTACCAGTTGGAGCAGGCGAGACGCGACAGCGTCACCGACATGCTCACCGGCCTGTTGAACCGCCGAGGGTTGGACCGGTCGATGACCGAGATCGTCGCGCGTGCGGAGCAGGAGGGACAGGAGGTCGCCATCCTGTTGTTCGACCTCGACGACTTCAAGCAGGTCAACGACGGGTTCTCCCACACCATCGGCGACGAGGTCCTCCGCGCGATCGGCCGCATCCTTCGTGCCTCGACCCGCGCGACCGATCTGTGTGCCAGGTACGGCGGTGAGGAGTTCGTCGTCGCCCTGCAGGACTGCGACGCCGAGCAGGCGCGCAAGACCGCGGACGATCTGCGCAACCGCATCGCGTCCCAGGACTGGTCGCGCATCGCCGATGGTCTGCAGATCACGACCAGCGCCGGCGTCGCCCTGCTGTCCCAGGTGGCCGATCCCCAGGACCTGCTGGATGCCGCTGACCGGGCCCTGTACGGCGCCAAGCACGCCGGCAAGGACCGCGTCCACTGAGCGCTCGCGCTCTTGTACCGTCCAACCGCTCGCCGCGTTGTGTGTCCGAGCCCGAGCCCGTTAGCGTCAGGGTCCGTCCTGGACGCGGCGCGTCAGCGCCGTACGTCAGCGCCGTACATCTGCGCGACACGAGGAGTCACGTGTGACCGACCGATTCATCCTGGGCGCCCCCCTGGGGCGCTGGCAGACCAACTGCTACCTGATCGGTGACCGCGAGAAGGGCACCGGGGTCGTCGTCGACCCCGGCGAGCACGCGGGTGAGCA
Source organism: Nitriliruptoraceae bacterium (assembly GCA_007120565.1). Taxonomy (GTDB): domain Bacteria; phylum Actinomycetota; class Nitriliruptoria; order Nitriliruptorales; family Nitriliruptoraceae; genus CSSed11-175R1. The sequence goes on from SKNK01000321.1 coordinate 3,516, forward strand.
CGTTCCGACGATGCTCGCGCAGTCGGGGGTCGCCTGCGAGGCGATCCTGCTGACCCACGGCCACCTCGACCACCTCTGGGCCGTTCCCGAGCTGGCTCGCGAGCTGGATGTCCCCGTCCTGCTCCACCCCGACGACCGCTGGTTGTGGGACGATCCCGCCGCCGCCTTCGGAGCCCCGCCCGAGGTGCTCGCCGAACAGTTCGGGTTCCAGTGGGATCCGCCGACGGACCACCTCGACTCGGTCGTGGATGGTCAGACCCTCTCCTTCGCCGGCATCGGGTTCCAGGTCAAGCACAACCCGGGCCACACGCCGGGCCACGTGACCTACCTCGGGCGTGACCTGGCGGGTATCCCGATCGCCTTCCCGCTCGGCGACGCCGAGGTAGCGACCGAGGACGTGCTGTTCTCGGGGGACCTGGTGTTCGCCGGGTCGATCGGGCGGACCGACTTCCCACGCGGCTCGATCGCCGACATGTTCCGATCGTTGGTGGACACGGTCCTGACCCTGGAAGACGACACGCTGGTGCTGTCAGGACATGGTCCCGACACCACCGTCGGTCGCGAGCGGGCGACCAACCCCTTCCTCGCGGAGGCTCGCTCACACCATCCGTGACGCGGCGCCCTGTACCCGCGAGATCCGCTCGACCACGCCATCCGCGATACTCCGTGGCCCCGTGATCCCGGGGTCCACGAACCCCCATCTGCGATCCACCCTCCGCGACGCCCCAACGTCGCCCACCGCCACCTCGAGGTCACCGTGGCCAGCATCGATGCCAACCCCCCATCCGGCACCCGCGACTATCTCCCCGCCGAGGTAGCCCGTCGCGAGCGTGCCTTCGCCCAGATCCGCGCCAGCTTCCAGCGCCACGGGTTCGAGCCCCTCGACACCCCAGCCTTCGAGCGCCTGGAGGTACTGACGGGCAAGTACGGCGAGGAGGGCGACCAGCTGATCTTCAAGATCCTGCGTCGCGGC
>SKNK01000188.1 GCA_007120565.1 Nitriliruptoraceae bacterium
GAGGCGACCAATCCGAGTCGAAGTGCTCCACGAGCCGCCAGCCATGCGCCCGCGCAACCTGGTCGATCAGGTGCTCGGCGATGGTCAAGGCACGGTCGTGCCACCGTGGTGAGTGCGTGACATCCCCGGCAGCCAGCAGCGCCTCGACGGTGTGCATGTTGCTGTTAGCACCCCGGTAGTCCTGCTCGCCGGAGAAGTCCCCGGCGAACGACTCGGTGACCCGCCCGGCTTTGGGATCCCAGAAACGTTCGTCGAACACCGCGAGCGCGTCGTCGAGCAGGTCGGCGGCTCCGCTCCTGCCGGCAGCAACGGCGCTGGACGCCGCCAGGATGACGAACGCCTGGGTGTACGCCTCCTTGCGTCCGGCCGCGCTCCCGTCGGGTTCCAGGCGGTGGTGCCAGCCCCCGGAACGGTCGTCGTGGAGCGGACCCGATAGGGCCGCGACACCGTGGTCGACCAAGGCCGCAGATCCAGAGATCCCGCGGAGGCTCGCCAGCGCGTAGACGTGGGTCATCCGGGCGGTGATCCAGGTCAGGACCGGCCGACCGAGGTCCGCGGACCCCGAGGCATCGAGCCAGGCGAACCCCCCGATCGGGTGACGTGGCTCGGGCGCGAAGCGGAGCAGCCGTTGGCACTCCGTATCGAGCCAGGCACGGTGCTGCGCTGACGTGCGCCAGGATCCCGTCGGTGCGCGGTCGACACCGGGAGGAAGGGGGAGGGTCACGGTCGCTCCTCAGTGCCACGGGGTGGCGCGAGCGCCACAGGGGTACCGCGGGGGCAGCACGGTCGCCACGCGGCCGACGCCTACCGCGAGTCGGTCATACCCCGATCGATCCCGAGCACCATCGGGGGATGGAGTTGCAGGTCGAGGATCAGCCAGGTTCCCACCTTCGCACCCTCCGGCAGGTCCTCGATGGGAACGTGCATCGGCGTCAAGCTGGGACCGACGGCCAGGACAGCTTCGCCCTCCTCGATCCGCTTCACCTCGGCTCGGTCGTTGCCGATGCCGGACGGGTCGGACTGCACGGCTACCTCCTGGTCCACGAGCTCGGAGGCTATCGAGGCGAGGTCGGCGCGGGGTCATCAGCTCCCCGACCGCTCACTCCTCGGCCGGAGCCACGAGATCAGGCGGCAGCGTCGACGCGAGCTCCCGCAGGTCGTCGAGGCCGGCGATGTCGCGGGGACGCTGCTCGATCGTCGCGACCCGGCGCGCCGGGAAACGCTGAGCGATCTCCTGCTCGTAGTCACGTTGCTGCTCGCGCCGTGCCTGCAGGAACGTGCCGTCGGCGGAGTCCGGAAGACGCCGGTTGACCAGGAGCCCGCCGACATGGAGTCCCTGGTCGTGCAGGGCCGCTTCCGCACGGACGGTCTCCTCGACCGGTAGGCGCTCGGGGATCAACACCAACCAGAAGGCCGCATCGTCGCGCAGGCGGATGGCAGCCCGCTCGAAGCGCGCTCGGCGGTCGTGCAGCGCGGCCATGACCGGATCGTCGTCTGGCTGCTCCTGCCCCAGCATGTTCTGTGACATGCGATCGAGGCCGGCGACCTTCTCCCGCTGCCGGGCAAGCCCTTCGACCCACGCGGAGAGCAAGGCCGGGATCGCTAGCAACCGGAGGGTGTGCCCGGTGGGTGCGGTGTCGAAGACCACCCGGTCGAACCGCTCCGGGCAGTCCTCCATGAAGCGCGCCATGACGTCGAAGAGTGCCGCCTCCAGGGTGCCTGGGGCCGTCCGCGCGAGGGCGAGGTGTCGACGAACCGCGGGCAACAGGTCCGCGTCGATCGACCGCGACATCCGAGCCTCGACGTCATCGACGTGCGTGCTGGCCGCTGCCTCGGCGTCGACCTCGACGACGAACAGATTGGCTTCGACCTCCTGCACCTGCCCATCCAGGTGACGGCCGAACACATCGCCGAGCGAGTGCGCGGGGTCGGTCGAGACCAGCAAGGTGCGCTGTCCCGTCCGGGCGGCAGCCAGCGCGGTCGCAGCGGCAAGCGTGGTCTTACCGACACCACCCTTGCCGCCGAAGAAGGTCAGGGGACGAGGTGGGCTCAACAGCACACCCCAGGGTGCGGGGCGTTGTCGAGCCCCTGACGTCGGTGCCAGTCGTGATAGGCGGCGATCATCTCCGGGTACAGCTCGAGGGTGTGGTACGCGGCAGGGTTCTCGACCCCGAACCCCTCGCAGAACATCAGGGCGACCAGCAGGTCCTCCTGCCGCCGGGCTTCACGCCGGACCCCGGACCGCCATGGCGCCATGAACAGCTCGTCGTGGAAGGCCAGGAGCCGTCGCCAGCGTTCCCGCACAGAACGGCGGGGACGCTCGGCGCTCACCCTCCCCCGCCCGCTGGTGCGAGCTCGGCACGCACCGCAGCGACCGCCTCCAGGGGAGTCGGGGGGATCTTGCCGTCGAACAACAACTTGCCGTCCAGCACGACGGCACCGTTGGCCGTCGACCTGGCCATCGTGCGCAGGGCGGGCCCACGGCTGCTACCTCGGCGTCGAGCATCGCGGTAGACGGTCGGCAGGAGCCACATCGTGTTCCGTGGGTCGACCACGGTCAGTTCCAGTTGGTCGCCGAACACCTCGTACAGGGCTTCGTAGACCGCACCGACCCGCTCCATCTCGGCGCGTGAACGGTGGAAGTCGCCCCGGTCGCAGAACTCGTGTCCACCGCCGATCTTGCCGCAGCAGCCCGACCCGGTGCTCTGCGAGTCCCACTCACGGACGAGGATCAGTCGGTGTGTCTCCATGGCTCGAGGGTACCGGCGGGTGTCCCGGTGTCTCGGGGACACCCGCCGGCAACCTCACTCCCGGTCGCTCGAGGGGTCGTGCTCCGGTACCGGCGCACTGGTCTTGGCGGTCTGCGCACGACGCAGCGCGAGGATGGCCTCGATGATGAGCCACACCGCGAGGATGAAGATGGCCGCATCGATCCCGACCAGTAGCCAGTCGCCGTCCTGCCACAGGTCGATGAACTGGGTGATCAGCGCCCAGGTCGTCATGATCAACAGGAACGTCAGGGGGATGATCTGCGCTAGCGGGTTGCGGCCGCGCGTCAGCACCCACACCGCGATCACCGACAACGCCAGCCCGGCCGTCAACTGGTTGGTGGTACCGAACAGCGTCCACAGCCGCCCGAAGGTGAGTTCGTCGTCCCACGCCAACGCGAGTGGGACCGCAACGGCCACGACGGTGACCAGGTTCAGGTTCTCCTTGAGCCACCGGATGCCGGCGATCTCGCCGATCTCCTGGAAGATGTAGCGCTGGAGGCGGACCCCGGAGTCCAGGGTGGTAGCGGCGAACGAGATCACCACCAGGGCCGCGAAGATGGTCCCGATCTCCACCGGGATCCCGAAGTTGCTGGTGAACCCGGCGACACCCTGCACGAAGTTGCCGACCGCATTCGCGCCAGCGTCACCGAAGGTGGCGTACCGCTCGTTCCAGTCGAGGCCGACGATCGCGATGCCGGCGGTGGAGGCCAGGATGGCCCCGACCGCCAACGAGCCTTCGCCCATCGACCCCATGTAGCCCACGTATCTCGCGTCGGTCTCCTTGTCCAGCTGCTTCGAGGTGGTGCCGCTCGCGACCAGGGAGTGGAACCCGCTGATCGCACCACACGCGATCGTGACGAACAGCAGCGGGAACCAGTTGGGTGAGTCGGCGGGCATGTCGGTGTTGACCATCGGCGCGACGATCTCGTTCATCCCGATGATGATGCCCAGCAGGATCGCACCGAGCGCGATGAACAGCTGGTGGCTGTTGATGTAGTCCCGCGGCTGCAGCAGGATCCACACCGGGACACGCGAGGCGATACCGGCGTAGACGAAGAGCAGGATCACCCAGGTGGTGTGCGGGTCGAGCCCGATCATGTTGGCGAACCCGTCGATCTCGACGGGGAACGCTCGACCCAGCGGGATGGACGCGTACAGGACCACCACGCCCACGATGGATGGGACCAGCGCGGCGGTGCGCTGCCGGTAGACGATCTGGCCGACCACGATCGCGATGGGGATCTCCAGCACGATCGGGATGACCACCGCCGGGTTCGCCATGAACAGGTTCGCGATGACGATCGCGAAGACCGCGTTCACCAGGGTCAGGAGGAAGAAGATGATCAACAGGAACAGTGTGCGGGACCGGGGGTTGATGACCGTCTGGGTCAAGGTCCCGATGTTCTGTGCCTTGTTGCGGACCGACACGACGATCGAACCGAAGTCGTGGGCACCGGACGCGAAGATCGACCCGACCACGACCCAAGCCAACGCCGGTCCCCACCCCCAGAAGACCCCGATGGCTGGGCCGACGATCGGCGCCGCTCCGGCGACCGACACGAAGTGGTGGCCGAACAGCACATGCTTGTTGGTGGGGACGAAGTCGATCCCGTCACGGAACTCGTGTGCCGGGGTGACGAAGCTCTCCTGGAGCGCGTACACCTTCTCGGCGAGGTACCGCGAGTAGAACCGGTACCCGAGGAAGA
>SKNK01000244.1 GCA_007120565.1 Nitriliruptoraceae bacterium
CATCGTGGTGCCGCCGAACGTGAGCGCGGCATCGACCCTCCAGGAGGGACACGCATGAGCACCGAAACCGCCAACCCGGTGGAACTGCCCGACCTGCCCGCCGGTGCGGGCCTCGGACCCTCGGGCGACCTCGAGTTGCTCGCTGACGTCGAGCTGACCGTCAGTGTCGAGCTCGGCCGGGTCCGGATCCCCCTGCGTGACCTGCTGCGCCTCCAAGAGGGCAGTGTGGTCGAGCTCGACCGGTTGGCGGGAGCCCCCGTCGACGTCCTGGCCAACGGTACGCCGGTGGCCCGAGGTGACGTCGTGGTCGTGGGTGACGAACTCGGGGTCCGCGTGAACGAACTCCTCGGGAGGATGCCGACCGCATGACCGTCCTCCACCACGGCGATCAGATCGCGCGAGCCGGTCACGGCCAGGGAACGTCACGATGACGGACTCCCCGCTGGCCCTGCTCGTCGTGCTCGCTGCACTGATCGCGGTGCCGATGGTGCTACGCCGGTTCAAGGCGAACACCCCGGACGCGGTCCGTGTCGTCGGTCGGACGGCACTGACCAAGGGTGCGGTCGTCGCGGTCGTCGCCGTCGGCGGACGCAGGTTGCTCGTCGGCGCGAACGAACGCGGTGTGCAGTTGCTCACCGAACTCGACGGCGACGTGGATGCGAGCGCCGCTGACGCCGCAGCCTTCGACCTGAGTGCCACCTCGACGTCGCTGTCGAGTGGCTACCACCCTCCGCAACGCCCGACCCGCATGGATGCGGTTCGGCCTTCCCCGCAGGAGCTGGGCATCGACCTGACGTCGATCCCTGGCGCCACCGGGGAGCACCTGACCGCAGGGCCAAGGATCGGCCTCGTTGACCGTCTGCGCGCGATGACGGTCCGCACCCCTGTTCAGGGGAGGCCGTTCCATGTCCCGTTCCGTCGCTAGGACCTTCGCGCGGCTCGTGCCGCTCGTCCTGCTGACCGGCGTCCTGCTCGCCGGCCTGGCCGCCGGCGTGAACGCGCAGGAGATCGATGGGCCCACCGGGCCAAGCCCGGTGCAGGCGCCAGCGCCGCCCACGGCTCCCCAGCCTCCGGCCGAGACCGACACGAACGGGCTGTTGATCACCCTCGACGACGGCGAGGGGCTGTCCAACACCGTCACCACGGTCATCATGCTCACGATGGCGGGGATGGCGCCCTTCGCCCTGCTGATGATGACGACCTTCACCCGGTTCGTCATCGTGTTGAGCCTGGTGCGCAACGGCCTCGGCCTGCAGACCGTGCCGCCCGCCCAGGTGTTGATCGGTCTCGCGCTGTTCCTGAGCTTCTTCTCGATGGGTCCGACATTCAGCGAGGTGAACGAGCAGGCGCTGGCTCCGATGCTTGCGGGGGAGATCGATGCTCTCGAGGCCGCGCAGCGTGGCTACGAGCCGATGCGTGACTTCATGCTCACCCACGTGCGCGACGACGACCTGCGGATGTTCATGAACCTCGCCGATGCTGAAGCGCCGGCGGATGCCAGCGAGGTCGGACCGACCACGCTCATCCCCGCGTTCATCATCTCGGAGCTACGCACGGCCTTCACCATCGGCTTCGTGGTCTTCGTGCCCTTCCTGATCGTCGACCTGGTCACTGCCGCGGTGTTGATGTCGATGGGGATGGTCATGCTGCCGCCGATCTTCGTGTCGCTGCCCCTCAAGCTGCTGCTCTTCGTGCTCGTCGACGGGTGGTCGTTGCTCACCAGATCCCTGGTGAACTCGGTGGCCGCCGGTGGCGGGGAACTCGCGCTCATCGGAGGGGTCTTCACATGACCGACGGCCAGGTACTGGACATCATGTCCAGCGCGATGCTGGTGGCGGCGAAGCTGGCGATGCCGTTGCTGTTGACCGCGCTGGTGGTCGGGGTCGCGGTGTCGCTGCTGCAGACGGTCACCCAGATCCAGGAGATGACCCTCAGCTTCGTGCCGAAGGCCATCGGCGTCGCTGCGGTCCTGATCGTCGCGGGGAACTGGATGCTGCGTGAACTGGTGAACTTCAGCGAGCAGCTCTGGATGTCGATCCCCACCTTCGCCGGAGGGTGAAGTGGGGGTACTCGAACTCTCGATCGATGTCAGCTGGGTGATCGGGTTCCTGCTGGCGTTGATCCGTGTCGGGGCCTTCGTGATCGCCTCACCGATCATCGGTCGCTCGATCCCGGCGACCGGACGGCTGGCGTTCGCCTTCGCGGTGAGTCTGGCGATGACCCGGCCGGTCGCGGGGATGATCGAGATGGGAGAGTTGGTGGGTGCCGCCGGCATCAACGTGGCCGTTGGCGCCACCCTCGGCTGGCTCAGCGGGCTGATCATGCAGCTGTTCACCAGCGCAGGGGCGGTAGCCGACCTGGTCTCGGGCCTGTCCGTGTCCATGGTGTTCGACCCGATGCAGGGTGGCCAGGGTGGGGTGTTCTCGCGGATGTTCAACCTCACCGCGACGACCATGTTCCTGGTGGCCGGGGGGATGGGTCTGTTGGTCGGAGGGCTGGTCTCCAGCGCGACGCTGCTGCCGGTCGAGGCGGGGATCTCGCCAGATCCCGCCCTTGGCGGCTACATGATCGAGACCGCCAACCTCATGGTGCGCAAGGCCGTGGAGCTCGCCCTGCCGATCATGGGGGTGCTGCTGATGATGGAACTGGCGCTCGGGTTGGCGGCGCGGTTCGCGCCCCAGGCCAACATCTTCCTGGTGGGGCTTCCCGCCAAGCTGCTGGCGGCGATCACCGTCGTCGGTTCGTCGTGGGTGCTGTTCCCCGACGCGATGACCGACGCGCAGGCCCTGGTCGCCCGATCGATGCAGGCGGCCATCCGGGGCCTCGGGGGCTGATCCTTCGGGGCGCTTGAATGTCTGCGCCGTCGGCCGATGCAGGACAACAGCGGATGGATCCGCGCTCACCCCGCCATGGACCGGCTGGTAGCGAGACGTTGGATCCTCTGTGAGCCAGAAGGACGGCAAGACCGAGAAGGCCACCCCTCAGCGCAAGAAGAAGGCGCGCGACGAGGGGCAGGTCGCGCGATCGCAGGAGGTGGCGGTCGCGGGTTCCTTCCTGGCCCTGGTCGGCACCCTGGCGATCGCCGGTCCGACGATGGCTGACCGGGCGATGGGGGAGATGCGCACCACGCTGGCGACGATCGGCTCAGCCGATGCGCTCGCCGCCTCTGGAGGCCGGGCCCTCTCGCTGTTCATCGTGCTGGCCGGGCCCTTCATGGCCGCAGCAGCCATCGTTGGGACGGTGGCCGGTGTCGCACAGGTCGGGGTGAAGTTCAACATCAAACTCGCCAAGCCCAAGGGCAAGAACCTGTCCCTGAAGAAGGGCATGGAGAAGCTCAAGCCGAGCGTCGCCAGTTGGGAACTGTTCCGTTCCGTCATCAAGATCGGTGCGGTCGTCGCCGTGGTGTACCCGACGATGTCGGCGTGGCGGATGCACCTGGCCAACGATCGCAGCCTCGCCGGAGCGATCGAGCGGCTCAGCGGTGCATACGGCGGGATCATCGTCCGGGCGGCGATCCTCGCCCTGGTGATCGCCCTGGCTGACTACGCCTACCAGCACCGTCGCACCGCGAACAAGATGAAGATGAAGCGCGAGGAGATCAAGCGGGAGTTCCGCGACTCCGAGGGTGACCCGCACCAGAAGGCCGCTCGACGCAAGCGCCAGACCGAGCTCTCCCGCAACCGGATGCTGCACGACGTGTCCACCGCGGACGTCGTGGTCGCCAACCCGACCCACCTGGTCGTCGCGCTGCGCTACGACCCGGGTGAGGGGGCACCTCGCGTGGTCGCCAAGGGCTCGGACATCCTCGCCGACAAGCTCAAGACGACCGCTCGGCGTCACGGCGTGCCGATCACGACCGACATCCCGTTGGCGCGTGCGCTGTTCCGTCAGTGCCGCGTCGGCCAACACGTCCCCGCGGACCTGTACGAGGCGGTCGCGGTCGTTCTCGCCGCCGCGTACCGCCGCTCCGGACGTGGTCCGGGCAGTCGCCGCCCATCCCTGCCAGCAGGAGTACGTGTCGCATGAGCCAAGGACCTGACCTGGAGGTGGCTGCGTGAGCTCGGTCGCGCCATCAGCCAACCGGATGATCAGCCGCACGATCGTGCCGCTGGTCCTCGTCGGTGCGGTGATCACCATGGTGGTCCCGATCCCGCCGATGCTGTTGGACATCCTCCTCGCGGCGAACCTGGCCTTCGCGCTGCTGATCCTGCTGGCCGTCCTGACCTTGAAGGACACCCTCGATCTGTCCGCGCTCCCGTCGCTGATCCTGATCACCACGCTGATGCGGTTGGCGTTGAACGTCTCGTCGACGCGACTGATCCTGCTCGATGGGTACGCCGGCAAGGTGATCGACACGTTCGGGTCGTTCGTGGTCGGTGGCTCCGTTGTCGTCGGTCTGGTGGTGTTCCTGATCCTGGTGGTGATCCAGTTCGCGGTCATCACGAGTGGTGCCGGCCGAGTGGCAGA
>SKNK01000055.1 GCA_007120565.1 Nitriliruptoraceae bacterium
GGACCTCCAGGGTCACGTAGGCCGCCGACGGAGAGATCACCTGCCGTTCGGCTTCCGGAAGCCAGACCGTGGTGCCATCGCCGTCCTCGATCCGTGAGACCACGGTGGTTGGGACGTGCGAGCCGAGGTTGGCCAGGGTGGCCATGCCCGCCGCGAGGTCGAGGGTGGTGACACCCAGTGTTCCGCCACCGATCGTCATCTGAGGATCGGCGGGGATCGTCGAACGCACTCCCATCGCCTCCGCAACCCCGGCGACACGCTCCAGGCCGACGTCGACGCCGAGGCGCACGAAGGCGGTGTTGACCGAGGCATGGGTCGCCGCTGCGAGTGAGACGTTCGGGTAGGAGCGACGGTCGTAGTTGCGAACGTCGTCCCAGACGCCGCCGCCAGCCAGGTGGATCGTGCCTTGGCGGCCGTCGAGTCGATCGTCGGGATGCCAGCCGTCGCTGATGGCCGTGGCCAGGACGAAGGTCTTGAACGTCGAGCCGGGTTGGCGGCGGGCTTGGGTCGCCAGATCGAACTGCATCTCCTCGTAGGGGCGGCTACCCACCGCGGCGAGAACATGCCCCGTGCCCGGATCGACCAGGGAGATGGCACCGTCCGGGTCAGCCTCGTCCGGGAGGTGGGTGGCGAGGACCTCACGCGCCAGCGCCTGCAGGTCGGGTCGGACCGTGGTGTGGATGTGCAGGCCGCCGCCGTAGAGTCGCCGTGCTCGTTCCTCCTCCGTGGCCCCGAACCTCGGGTCGCCCAGGAGTTCGCGGATCGTCAGATCGACCAGGTGGGGGTCGCCGACCGAGGGAAGGGAGCGGCGACCGTGCACCTCGAGCGGTGCGGCGATCGCGTTGTCACGTTCCTCGACCGTGAGGTGCCCGTACTCGGCCATCCTCCACAGGACGTCATCGCGGCGACGCAAGGCCCCGTCGTGGTTGCGGGTGGGCGTGAGTGCCTCGGGAGCGCGGATGATCGCGGCCAGCAGGGCCGCCTCGGCCACGTCGAGGTCGCGTGCTGGCTTGCGGAAGTAGGTCTGAGCTGCGGCCTCGATCCCGTAGGCGCCTTCCCCGAAGTAGACCGCGTTGAGGTACTCCTCGAGGATGCTGCCCTTGCTGCGTTCCTGCTCGAGTTCGCGGGCGAGGACCGCTTCCTGGAGTTTCGTCTCCGCGCTGCGCGGCGCGTCAGGCATGTACAGGATCTTGACCAGTTGCTGGGTGATGGTCGAGCCACCCTGGCCGACATCTCCGGTCGCGAGGTTGGACAAGGCGGCGCGGGTCACCGAACGGGCGTCGACACCGCCATGTTGGAAGAAGCGTCGATCCTCGGCCGTGAGGATCGCCTTGATCAGGTGCGTGGGCAACTGCGAGAGGGAGACCGGTTCGCGGTACTGATCGCGTAGGACGGTCAACGGTTCACCGTTGACGTCGTAGATGACCGATTGGACGGGCTGCGCCTGCGGTGAGCTGTCCTCGAGGTGAGCCAGCGTCGGCAGTTCCAGGGTGATCACGTCGCTGCACGAGGACAGCACGAGGGTCGCGGACAACGCAGTGGCCACCAGCCAGCGCGACGTCCGTACGTTCACCCGTTCACCGTCCTCGTCGATACACCGAGTTCATCGGCCGATCGAGGGCCGGGCCTGACCCCGGGTGCGACGCTCGCCCGCCTGACCGCTCACCGGTCCAGCGCCTGGAGCAGATCCTCGAGCAGATCGTCGGCAGACTCGATGCCAACCGAGAGCCGCAGGAGGTCGTCGGGGACCTCCAGTTCCGTGCCCGCAACCGAGGCGTGGGTCATGATGCCGGGATGTTCGATCAGGCTCTCGACCCCGCCGAGCGACTCGGCCAGGAAGAACAGGCGCGTGGTCTCTGCGACGGTCTTGGCCGCATCGATGCCGCCGGCTGCCCGGAAGGAGACCATCCCACCGAACCCTGACATCTGCTGCGCGGCGAGAGCGTGGCCCGGGTGGTCCGGAAGGCCGGGGTAGGCCACCAGGCCGACCTTGGGATGCTCGGTCAGGGCCTCGGCGATGACCTGCGCGTTCGCGCAGTGGCGATCCATCCGAACCCCGAGGGTCTTGATCCCTCGGAGGGTGAGCCAGGCATCGAAGGGGCCGGGGACCGCTCCGACAGCGTTCTGCAGGAACGCCAACTCCTCCGCGGTGCCTTCGTCGGTGCAGACCGCACCGCCAACGACGTCGGAGTGACCACCGAGGTACTTGGTCGTCGAGTGGACCACCATGTCCGCGCCCAACTCGAGGGGCCGTTGCAGGTAAGGGGTCGCGAAGGTGTTGTCGGCGACCAGCTTCGCGTCGTTGTCGTGCGCGATCTGGGCGAGCCCCGCCAGGTCCAGGATCTTGAGCAGCGGGTTCGACGGGGTCTCCGCCCACAGGTAGCGGGTCTCCGGTCGCATCGCGGCGGCGGTGGCATCGAGGTCGGCGAGGTCGACCGCGGTCACCTCGATACCGAAGCGCTGGTGCACCTTGGAGATCTGACGCCAGGTCCCGCCGTAGACGTCGTTGGCCATCACGACGTGGTCACCGGGGGACAACAGCCGGAAGATGGCGTCCTCCGCCGCCAGCCCGGACGCGAAGCACACGGCCTGCTCTGCGCCCTCGAGGGACGCGAGGACCTCCTGCAGTGCGGTGCGTGTCGGGTTGCCGGTGCGGGCGTACTCGTAGCCCAGGTGTTCGCCGACGCGGGGTTGCCGGAAGGTCGAGGTCTGGTAGATCGGCACGATCACGGCCCCGGTTGTGGGATCGGGCTCCTGCCCGACGTGTATCGCGCGGGTCTCGAGGTCCACGGTAGCTCCTAGCGGTCGGCGAGGTAGGCGAGCACGTCGGCGCGGGTCAGCACGCCGACGATGCGGCCCGTGTCGTGGGCGAGCAGCGCGGGCGCGCCGCTCGACAGTTCGGCGAGGGCTCGGTCCAGCGCATCGTCGGTGCTCACCATCGGCAGGGGTGGTTGGAGCACCTCGGCGATGGGTTTGGTCATGGCTGCAGGATCGCGAAGCGCAACGTCGAGCAACGCGCTCTCTCGGACCGATCCCAGCACGTCGTCGGGGCTGGCGTCGTCGTGCACACCACCCGCGAACACCGGCATCTGTGACACGCCGTACTCCTTGAGCAGCCCGATCGCTGCGGAGACCTCCTCATCCGGGTGCAGGTGCACCACCGGTGGCAGGTCGCCGCCCTTGCTGGCCATGACATCACCGACGCTGCCTGCGCCCGAGGTGTGCTCGACGAACCCGTGCTCGGTCATCCAGGTGTCGTCGTAGAGCTTGGTGAGGTAGCCACGACCGGAGTCGGGCAGCAGCACGACGATGGAGGCATCCTCGGGCTGCGTCGCGGCGTACCGCAGCGCACCGACCAGCGCGGTGCCGCCGGACCCACCGATGAGGATGCCTTCCTCGCGGGTGCAGCGGCGCGCCATCGCGAAGGACTCCTGGTCGGAGACCCGTTCCCACACGTCGACGATGTCGGGATCGAAGGTTGGTGGCCAGAAGTCCTCTCCGATGCCTTCGACGAGGTAGGGGTGGACGTCATCCGCGGAGTACAGCGACCCCTCGGGGTCGGCGCCGATGACCTTCAGGTCCGGGTTGCGTTCCTTGAGGTAGCGCCCGACTCCGGTGGCCGTGCCCCCGGTGCCAACGCCACACACGAACGCGTCGATGTTCCCGCCGGTCTGGCGCCACAGTTCAGGACCGGTGGACATGATGTGGGTCTGAGGGTTGGCCTGGTTGAAGTACTGGTTGGGCTTGAACGCTCCGGGCTGTTCGGCCAACCGGTCGGATACCTCGTAGTAGGAGCGTGGGTCCTTGGGGTCGACCGCCGTCGGGCAGACCACCACCTCGGCGCCGTAGGCACGCATCAACGAGATCTTGTCCTGGCTGACCTTGTCGGGCACGACGAAGATGCAGCGGTAGCCCTTGCGGGCCGCAGCGATCGCCAGCCCGACGCCGGTGTTGCCGGAGGTCGGTTCGACGATCGTGCCGCCGGGGCGTAGTTCGCCGGCGGCCTCGGCGGCTTCGACCATGGCGATACCGATGCGGTCCTTGACGCTGCCGCCCGGGTTGAGCATCTCGAGCTTGGCGACGATGGTCGGCGGCACGTCACGGGACAACTTGTCGAGTGCCACCAGCGGCGTGTCGCCCATCAGCGCGAGCAGATCCGGAGCCACTTCTCGTCCGAGGTGGTCGCGATGGACCCGAGGTCCCTGCGACGGGTCGTGCTCGATGCCGATGGACCGCGAGTAGATGCTGCGGTCGGTCACGTCGATCGGTGCGTTCACGGGGCGTCCTCGTCTCCGCTGACTGGCTTGGCACGGGGCCGGGTGGCGCCGGGTGCCACCGGGTCCGGGCGTCCTCGAAGGGTACGGCGCAGCCCGTCATCGCGAGAGCAAGAGCCGGCCCACCAGGGTCGGGCCGGCCCACCAGGGTCGGGGGAGACGCCAACC
>SKNK01000349.1 GCA_007120565.1 Nitriliruptoraceae bacterium
CATGATGTTCGACAACTGGCCCATGGCGTTCCAGCAGACCGAGGGAGCCAAGCACGGCGTGCAGTCCCCGTCGGGCTACTACGGGTTCCGAGCGATGCGCGGGTTCGACGACAAGGGCCGCACGCTGCGGCCGTTGCCCTCGGATGCGATCCACTTCACGGGACACCACGTCGACCACGAGCTGGTCGAGAACATCGAGGTGGACTGTCAGGCGCGCCTCGACCGCATGACCGCCGGGGAGCCCCGCCGCTTCCTGCTCACGATGGGCGGTGCGGGAGCGCAGCGAGAACTGTTCAAGGCCGTGATCACCCACGCCCTGCCGAAGATCAAGGCGGGTGAGCTCACGTTGTTCGTCAACCTCGGCGACCACGCCGACAACTGGGACTGGCTGCAGAAGGAGCTCGGAGACGACGTCGGGATGGTCGAGACCCACTTCGACTGGGCGGACACCACCAGCTTCGTCGACGCGCTCGGCGAGGGTGCGGCGTCGGGGCTGCACGTGTTCCTCCACGACAACATCTTCCACGCCGTGTACGCCACGAACCTGCTGATGCGGGTGATCGACGTGATGATCACCAAGCCGAGCGAACTGGCCTTCTACCCCGTGCCGAAGATCTTCAACGAGCGGGTCGGCGGCCACGAGATGTGGGGTGCGATCCGCTCCGCAGAGATCGGAGACGGAACGGTCGAGACACGCACCATCGCCGAGACGCTCCAGGCCATGGACCTACTCACCGATGATGAGGACCTGCTGACCCTCTACTGCGACCAGATCGTCAAGCAGCGCTCGATCGGCACCTACGACGGCGCCTACCGCTGCGTCGAGTTGGCGACCGGCAGACCGTTCGTGCGGTAGGCCGGTGAGGATCGGGCTGGTCTCCGACTGCTACTACCCCACGAAGAACGGGGTGACGGGTGTCGTGGCGATGCTCGCCGACGGCCTACGCCGGCGCGGGCACGAGGTCGCTCTCATCGTGCCGGCGTTCCCTGGAACCCCACCGAAGGGGGGACCAGCCGATGCGATCCCTGCCCTGTCCGCCGACGTCGGAGCGATGCTCCCGCGGCCCGACGTCGAGGTGGCGTCGCTCCCGCTCTTCCCCTCGATCCAGCTGCGACTGCCCATCGGTTCGTCCCGACGGCTCCAGGAGATCTTCTGCCGCGCTGGTATCGACCTCGTGCACACCCACACCGAAGGACCGCTCGGTCGTGCCGCCCGCGATGCCGCCCTCCGGACCGGCCGGCCAACGGTGCACACCCTCCACACCCTCTACGACCACTACCTGCACTACCTGTGGCCAGCGCGGCTCGCCCCGCGAACCTCCGGGCGAACGATGCGGCGCCATCTGAGCCGATTCCTTCACCCGTACGACCGGGTCATCGCACCATCGCCACGCGCCCTCGACCACCTGCGAGCCATCGCGCCCGCAACACCACGGACGCTCGTTCCGAACGGCATCCCGATCGCCGGTGCCCCAACCAACCCAGATCTGGCTGAACACCTGCGGCGTCGCCTCGGGTTGGCCCGCTCAACCCGGGTCGTGCTGTACGTCGGCAGGATCGCCGAGGAGAAGCGAAGCGAAGCCCTGTTCGACGCCCTTGCCGAGCACCTGCAGGGAGCCGACGACGTGACCGCGGTGCTCGTGGGCGGAGGTGGCCACCTGAGACGGCTACGCGGCCGTGCACGCCGGCTCGCGCTCGAGGATCAGATCCGGCTGCCGGGGTACCTCGAGCACGCCGAGGTCCTGGCGCTGTACAGGCTCGCTTCGCTGTTCATCACGGTCTCGTTGAGTGAGAACCATCCGCTGACACTGTTGGAGGCGGCGGCCGCCGGCCTGCCTCTCGCCATCCGGGGTGATCCCAACCTCGAAGCCATCGCGATCAACGGGGTCAACGCGGTCGTCGCGGAAGATGACGGAGAACTGGTGGCTCGCGCGCTCGCGTTGCTAGATCGTCCCCGCCGTCTCACCCGGATGGGCGCCGTGTCACGCCGGATGGCGGAGAGGTTCACCGCAGCACGGCACCTCGAACGAACCGAAGGGGTGTATACCGACCTCGTCTCGAGCGGGCGCCGGCATCCCACCGAGCTCGCGCGACACCACTCCCGCCGCTGAGGCCTGCTCCGGCTGGCCCGCCCCGAGGATCGGCCTGCGCACTGTGGCCGGCGCCCGGGGTCAGCCGAAGCCCTGGGCGGCATCGAGGATCGGGCTGCACCCGGGACGGCCTTGCGTTCGGCCGACGCCCCGGGCGGCATCGAGGATCGGTCTGCACCCGGATCAGGAACCGGCACGGTGCGCGCAGAGCGCGTGTCGAACGGAAGCCGAAGACATTCCGCGCACTTTCGATATCGAAAGCCTTAACTGCAATTGACAAATCTATGAAAACTGAAGTACAAACGACCTATGGAGAGACTGGTGCGGACCGATCTGCGGCATGGCGATGGACGGCGCCTGTTCGTCTACGGCCGCTACGACGGCCAGCAGCCGCCATCGAGCCTCCCGGAAGAGGGGCCTCCGGAGCTCCACCTCCGCCACGACGCGCTGACGGACCGTTGGGTCGCCATCTCGCCGGCGAGGAACACCCGGCCTCAGTCCCGTGCCGGCCACGACGACACCGCCCCAGCTTGCCCCCTGTGCCCAGGGGGCCCCGAGCTTGCGTTCCCCTACGACGCGGCCGTCTTCGAGAACCGGTTCCCGACGTTGTTGCCCTCACCACCTCGCCCCCCTCAGCTCGAGGGTCCGACAGCTCCCTCCCAGGGCCGGTGCGAGGTCGTGCTCTACACGCCGACCCACGAGGGGTCGCTGGCGACCCTCACCTCTCAGGAGCTCGCCCAGGTCGTTGCCATCTGGACCGATCGGTCGCGAGAGCTGTGGTCGGACCCCACCCACGCGTACGTGTTGATCTTCGAGAACCGCGGCGAGGACGTCGGCGCGACCCTCTCCCATCCGCACGGACAGATCTACGCCCTCGACCACATCCCTGCCTTGGCGAGGGCCCGTGTCCACGCGCTGGAGGCGCATCGCGACCGTCACGGCTCCTGTCTCACCTGCGAGGTCGTCCAACGGGATGAGGGCGCCAAGCAGCGCATCCTCGCCGAGAACGACAGCTTCACCGTTGCCGTCCCCTTCGCCGCCAACTGGCCCTACGAGATCCACGTCCGCGCGAAGCGCCACGGCGCGCACCGCATGTCAGACCTGACGGTGACAGAACGTCATGACCTCGCCATGGCCCTCCGCACCGTCGTGCGCATCTACGACCGCTTCCGTCCCGGCCACCCCCTGGCCTACATGATGGTCTGCCAGGAGGCGCCTGCGTCGGCTTCCGGAGGCCCCGCGGGTGACTGGCACCTCAGCTTCGAGTTCCTGCCCCCCAACCGCGCCTCCGACAAGCTGAAGGTTCGCGCGTCGGTCGAGACGGCGGCAGGCCTGTTCATCAACGACACCGTGCCAGAGGTCTCGGCAGCGCAGCTCGCCGCGGTCTCCACGGACCCGGAGGGAGCGGTGGAGGCTCCGATCCCTGACGTCGAGGTTGCGCTCGCTGCCAGCGTGTCGCACCCAGACGTCAGCTGACCCGCACCGAAGCGTCGTAAACGACGCAGGGAGAAGAACCGATGAGAACGAAGCGATGGATAGCCCTCCTCGCCGCCTTCGCGATGCTCGCGACCGCGTGCGGCGACGGCGCAGAGGACACCGAGGACGGCGCTCCCGACACCGATGTGGAAGCGCCTGAGGCGCCGGACGACGACGAGGACGGCGAGGACGGCGAGGCGGCTGCCGACCCGGACGGCGACGCTGTCGATCTTCGCTGGCGGACGCGACCCGACAACCAGGCCGAGATCGACGTCTACCAGGGGGTCAGCGATTCGATCGACGCGGCGTGGGACGGCGCGAACCTGGAGTACGAACCCGGCGGGACCGAGACCGCCGCCTATCAGGACGTCCTCCGGACCGAGATCGCCGGTGGCACCGCACCTGACGTGTTCTGGATCCCCGGGACCGACATCGCCGACTTCGCCTCGCGCGGACTGATCATGGATCTGCGGGATGTGGCCGACGCCAGCGATGCCTACGCGGGCGACGACGCCTACTACCCCGGCCCGATGGAACTGCTGACCTTCGACCCGGAGACCGAGTCGTCGGGCGCCGCGCTCTGGGGCCTGCCCCGCGACGTTTCCACCTTCGCGCTGTACCTCAACCTCGATCTGATCGCCGAGGCCGGAGCTCCGGACCCACGCGAACTCGACGAGGCAGGTGATTGGAACTGGGACACCTTCCGTGAGGTCGGCGAAGCGGTGGATGGCCTCGGTGACGAGATCTACGGCTTCGGCATGAACAACTGGTGGGCCAACCCGGGCGTTTGGATCAACTCCGCAGGAGGCGGCTTCTTCAACGAGGACCGCACCGCCTGCGCGGTCGACAGTCCCGAGTCGATGGCAGGGC
>SKNK01000141.1 GCA_007120565.1 Nitriliruptoraceae bacterium
CCTCGAAGCGATGAAGATGGAGAACACCATCACCGCCCACCGTGACGGGATCGTGTCCTCGATCGGCTTCAGCGCCGGCGACACGGTCTCTTCTGGTTCGGTGCTGGCTCGGATCGACGACCCCGAGGGCTGATCGCCTCCTTCAGTGACGGGTCGGATCGAGCCGCGACATCAGCATGCGTGCGCACTCGGCCACCGAGCCGGCCATCGACGGGTAGACCGTCATCGTCTGGGCGACCTGCGCCACGCTGAGGCGGTTCTGCACCGCGACCGCCAACGGTTGGATGAGGTCACTCGCGCGCTTGGACACGACCACACCGCCGACGACGGTCCCGGATCCCACCATGGCGTGGACCTTGACGAACCCATCGAGTCCGTGGGACATCTTCGCCCGCGGGTTGCTCCGGAAGTCCAGTCTTGCGGTCTCCACGGGGAAGCCAGCGGCCTCGGCGTCGGAGGGAGACAGCCCGACCGTCGCTACCTCCGGGTCGGTGAAGATGGTGGCGGCGACCGAGTCCCACCGGATCGGCTGGACCGCCTGGCCAAGGGCATGCCACATGGCGGTGCGCCCCTGCATAGCCGCGACCGAGGCCAGCATCATGCCACCGGTGACGTCCCCCGCCGCGTAGACCCACGGGCACGAGGTTCGTCCGACCGAGTCGACGTCGATCGCACCCCAGGCGTTGACCTCGACCCCGATGGTCTCCAAGCCGAGGTCGCCGCTGGTCGGCACCTGGCCGACGGTGAACAGCACGTGGCTACCGACCACCTCGCTGCCGTCCTTGAGGCCGACCGCCACCTCGTCGTCACGACGTTCACAAGAGATGGCGCGGGAGTTGCGCAGGATCCGCATGCCGCGACGCTCGAACACCGACTCCACCACGGAGGCGGCGTCAGGATCCTCGGTCGGCATGATCAGGTCCCGTGAGGACACGAGTGTGACCTGGGAACCGAAGCGCAGGAACGCGTGGGCGAACTCCGCGCCGGTCGCACCCGAGCCGACGACGATGAGGTGTTCGGGGACCTCCTCGAGTCCGTAGACCTGCTGACCGGTCAGGACCCGTTCCCCGTCAGGCTCGAAGAAGGGCAACACCCTCGCGGTCGACCCCGTCGCGAGGAGCACGTGGTCGACGTCCAGCACCCGCTCACCGCCAGACTCCAGTTCAACGGTGACCTGATGCGCCCCGGAGATCCGTCCCCGTCCACGCATCAGCTGGACGTCCGAGGAGCTCGCCCGGCGTTCGATGTCCTGCGATTGAGAGGCGCCGAGGTCGAGCACGTTCGCGGCGACCCTCGGGTAGTCGACACTCACCTGTTCGAGGTCGAGGTCGCCGCCGAAGCGTACGCCGAGCGACTCGGCGTTGTGGACCCATCCCATCGCTTCGGCAGCGACGATCAGCGCCTTGGAAGGAACACAGTCCCACAGCACACAGTTGCCGCCGAGTCCTTCGTCGGCCACGACCGTGACCTCAGCCCCGAGCTCCGCGGCGACCAGCGCCGCCTCGTAGCCAGCGGGGCCTCCTCCAAGGATCGCGATGCGCTGGCTCACGCTGCCCTCTCGTTGTTGAGGTCGTTCGACGGGTAGGAGTGGGACGGTACGGGCCGCAGGCAGCGAGCGGGGTCGTCGCGGGTTCCTGCGCGGTCGCGCCTGCGGGGTGAACCGTACCCGCGGTTGGCGGACGTTAGAAGGCGTCCCGAGGGACGTAGCCGCCGTACTCATCACGGAGGACGTCACAGACCTCCTGCAACGTCGCGCGGCGTTTCAACGCCTCGCGCATCGGAACCAGCAGGTTGTCGTCGCTGGCCGCAGCGGTCCGCACCGCCCCGAGAGCCGCGTCCACGCTGCCCTGATCGCGATCCCGCTTGACCCGATCGATGCGCTCGATCTGCCCTTCCCGGATGGCCTCGTCGATGCGCTGCAGATCCGGCTGTACGTCCTCTGATTCCTGCTGGAAACGGTTGACCCCGACCACGACCTGATCGCCACGATCGATGCCCTTCGCCAACTCGTAGGCGGCGCGCTCGATCTCGGTCTTCTGGTAGCCCTCCTCGATGGCCGGCACCGCGCCACCGAAGCCGTCGATCGCGTCGATCTCGGCCTGGACGTCGGCTTCGATCCGGTCGGTGAGTGACTCGATGAGGTAGGACCCCGCCAACGGGTCGGCGGTGGCCGGCACGTCGGTCTCGTGTGCGATCACCTGCTGGGTGCGCAGAGCCAGGCGAGCGCTCTTCTCCGTCGGTAGGGCCAGGGCCTCGTCGAAGGAGTTGGTGTGTAGTGACTGCGTCCCACCCAGGGTCGCGGCGAGCGCCTGGATCGCTACCCGAACGAGGTTGACCTCTGGCTGCTGCGCGGTGAGTTGCACGCCCGCGGTCTGGGTGTGGAAGCGCAACATCTGGCTCTTCGGATCCTTCGCACCGAACCGGTCACGCATGATGGCGGCCCACATGCGCCGTGCGGCCCGGAACTTCGCGACCTCCTCCAACAGGGTCGAGCGAGCCACGAAGAAGAACGACAGGCGGGGGGCGAACGCATCCACATCCAGGCCGGCGTCGATCGCCGCCTGGACGTAGGCGATGCCGTTGGCCAGGGTGAACGCCACCTCCTGTACCGGTGTCGCCCCCGCCTCACCCATGTGGTAGCCCGAGATCGAGATGGTGTTGAAGCTCGGCAACTCGTCCGCGCAGTACGCGAAAGTGTCCGAGATGATGCGTAGGCTCGGGGCCGGGGGGTAGATGTAGGTACCTCGGGCGATGTATTCCTTGAGCACGTCGTTCTGGATCGTCCCGCGCAGCTTGCCCGGGTCGACGCCCTGCTCCTCACCGACGATCTGGTACATGAGCAGCAACAGGCTGGCTGGTGCGTTGATCGTCATCGACGTCGACACCTGATCGAGCGGGATCCCGTCGAACAGCGCCCGCATGTCCTCGACGGTGTCGATCGCGACCCCGACCTTGCCGACCTCGCCGGCCGCGAGGTCAGCAGACGAGTCGTAGCCCATCTGGGTCGGTAGATCGAAGGCCACCGAGAGCCCGGTGGTGCCCTGATCGAGTAGGTACTTGTACCGCCGGTTGGACTCCTCAGCCGTGGACATCCCGGCATACTGGCGCATCGTCCACATCCGACCCCGGTACATCGTGGGGTAGATGCCGCGCGTGTAGGGGTAGTCGCCGGGCTCACCGAGCTGTTGATCCGGGTCGAACCCATCGAGGTGCTGCTGGGTGTAGACCGGGTCGAACGGGAAGCCGCTGACGGTCAGGTGTTCATCGGACATCGGGCCGCCTCAAGTTCGCTCGGTGGTCGTAGGCTATTGCGGCCAGCGCCACCGGTCGCAGTCGACCAACGCATCGCGATCGATCAGCTTCCCGAGGTGGTCGGCTCCACGCGCCGAGCGACGCGGTCGGGTCTCGCTCAGGCCGTGCGCCGGTTGTGGAACTTCGCCTTGAGGTAGTCGCGGTTCATCATCGCGATGAAGTCGATCGAGATGCCCTTCGGGCAGGCTGCCTCGCACTCCCCCATGTTGGTGCAGGAGCCGAAGTACTCCTCCATCACATCGACCATCTCCAGGGTCCGGTCGTCGCGCTCGGGCTGTCCCTGAGGCAGCAGGTTGAGGTGCGACACCTTCGCCGCGGTGAACAGCTGACCCGCACCGTTCGGACAGGCGGCGACACACGCGCCACACCCGATACACGCGGCCGCATCCATCGCCAGATCCGCGTCGTTCTTGGGGATCGGGATCAGGTTGGCATCCGGGCCCGAGCCGGTGTCCACCGAGACGTACCCACCGGCTTCGATGATCCGGTCGAAGGCGGACCGGTCGACCACCAGGTCCTTGATGATCGGGAAGCCCGCCGCTCGCCACGGCTCGAGCACCAGCTCGTCGCCATCCTCGAAGCTACGCATGTGGAGCTGGCAGGTGGCGGTCAGTTGCTGTGGGCCGTGAGCTTGACCGTTGATCATCATCCCGCACGTACCGCAGATGCCTTCACGGCAGTCGTGCATGAACTCGATCGGTTCCTCCCCCTTGCCGATCAGTTCCTCGTTGACGTTGTCGAGCATCTCGAGGAACGACGAGTCCTCGGAGATGTCGGTCGCCTCGTAGGTCTCGAAGCGGCCCGGCGCGTCCGGCCCGGCCTGCCGCCACACTCGCAGGGTCAGGTTCACTTGTAGCTCCTCTGGGAGAGCTGCACGTTCTCGAACTCGAGCGCCTCCCGGTGCTCGTTGGGAGCGGCGGAGTCTCCGGTCCACTCCCAGGCGGTGACGTGCGCGAAGTTGTCGTCGTCGCGAAGCGCCTCGCCTTCGTCGGTCTGATGCTCCTCGCGGAAGTGCCCGCCGCAGGACTCCTCACGGGTCAGGGCGTCGTTGCACATCAGCTCCGCGAGCTCGAAGAAGTCCGCGACCCGACCCGCCTTCTCCAACGACGAGTTGAGGGTGTC
>SKNK01000431.1 GCA_007120565.1 Nitriliruptoraceae bacterium
CGACGCGCAAGACTGGCGATCGTCCACCGCTGGGGATCGGTACCGGAGAGCTCATCCTCGTCCATCGGCGTGGCGACCGGTGCGCCTTCGAGTGCTCTCACGCTGTACGGAGCGACGTAGGTCTGATGCGGGGAGTTGCGCATCCAGTCGACGAGGACACGCTCCCCACGCTGTGCACGGCGGTGCTCCACCGTGAGTTCATCCGGGTAGCGGCGCGTGAGCAGTATGGCTACGCCGCGGGCGACCTGGCGCGCGAGATCCTGGGTTCCGCGCCCATCGAGGCTCACGTGGACATGGAACCCCGCCGAGCCACTGGTCTTCACGCGGCTCGGTATCTGCAGCTCCTGCAGCAGCGCGAGGCAGCGGCGGGTCGCGCGTCGAGCGATCGCTGGAGGGGCATCGGGTGGCGGGTCCAGGTCGAAGATGAGTTCGGCCGGCCGATCCGGGGTCGCTGCGGGGGCGGGGCTGACGTGCAGTTCGATCGCCGCCAGGTTGGCGAGGTAGACCAAGGTCGCCGGCCCGTTCACAACGATGTGTTCGATCGTGCCGCCGTCCTTGCCGCGCTCGAGGGTCGCGCGGTCGACCCAGGACGGCAGGTGGCTTGGTGCATGTTTCTGGAACCAGCCGTCCTCGGCGATCCCGTCCGGGTACCGACGCAGGGTCATCGCACGACCCGCGATGAGGGGGACCATCACCTCGGCGACACGCACGTAGTGCTCGATGAGTTGGCCCTTGGTGATCCCCGCGGAGGGGAAGAGCACCTTGTCGAGGTTGGTGACGGTCACGTCGCGTTCGGCGATGCGGCGCACCTGGGTGGTCGTGTTCACCGTCGCTTGCTCATGTCATCAGGCCCCGCGTCCCGGGCGGTGGACGCGGGGCTTCGTCGGCGGGCCTCAGGCGTCCTGGTCGTCTCCGTCTGCGCAGTACAACACGTCTTCGTACTCGATGCAGTCGCGCCCGTCGACCTCTTCGACGGCGATGCCGTAGCCGACGATGCCGCCGATCAGTACGCCGATCACGACACCAAGGCCGACCAGCGACCAGATGAAGACCTGTGTCGAGTTCGAGATCGCTTCGAACTCTTCCTTGACCTGCCTGGTGTCCTCTGCGAACCCAGCCATCGGTTGCTCCTTCTCAGGTTGGGAACCCGCCGAGTTGGGCGAGTCCGCCGGGTGGTTGGGTCACAGCAGGATGATCAGCAGGATGATGATCAGGATCAGCGTTCCAAGTCCGATGTACATGCGAGGTCTCCTCGTTGAGTGGTAGCCGTATACGACCGCACGGCCGGAGCGGGTGGAGGCGCCCGCCACGTCGTCTGGACGGTTGACCTCATCCACCTCAACTGGGGAGGGCTGCGCGACGCCGCTGTGCGTGGCTAGGCGGCGCCAGCTTGCTCGTCATCGCGCACCAACGCTTCGACGAGTTCGCTCTTGGACAACGACGAACGTCCCGGGATGTCCCGCTCGCGTGCGATCTTGTACAGCTGTTCACGGGTCCTCTGGGCGTAGTCGTTCGTAGGTTGGTCGGCCTGAGCCTTCGATCCGGCACGATCGCGGGACAGGCTCTGTTCCAGCGCCGCCATGAGATCCACGACGTTGCCCCGGTCGGCGGATGACGTCTCAGTTGCGATGGGTTGGCCCTCGCCTTTCGACTCCAGGTACTCGAGAACACGGTCACGATGTCGATCGCGGTAGTCCTGGGGATCGAACTCCGCGGCCATCGACTCGATCAGTTGCTCGGCCATCGAGACCTCTCGACGTGCAGGTTCGGCGTCTGCGCCGAGGTCGACGTTCAGATCGGCAGGGTCGGCCACCTCATCGGCGTAGTGCATGGTGGAGAGCACGAGCAGGCCGTTGCGGGCTCGCATCGCCGCGAGGTACTCACGGTTACGCATGACGAAGGTGGCGATGGCGACCTGGTCGGTGCGTTCCATGGCTTCGGTGAGCAGTCGATAGGGCTTAGCAGCCACCTCGCCATCCGGGGCCAAGTAGTACGCCCGGTCGTAGTAGACCGGATCGATGTCACGCTGATCGACGTACGCATGGATGCAGATCAGACGAGAGGCATCTGGATCGAGCTGCGATAGCTCTTCCTGGTCGACGGTGATGTAGCGGCCGTCCTCGACCTCGTAGCCCTTGACGATGTCGTGATAGGCGACCTCTTCGCCGGTCTTGGTGTCCACGCGTTTCTGCTTCACCGGAGCCTTGGTCTCGCGGTGCAACTGCTTGAAACGGATCGTGTGGCTACGCACCGCCGTGTAGAGCTCGACCGGCACGCTCACCAGGCCGAAGCTGATCGAGCCACTCCAGGTTGGCCTCGCCACGGCGATCCTCCTCGCACGACAGGCGAGCATCCCTGATGCCTCCCCCTGCAGGCCGGCCGTGCCCGGGCTTTGGCCCACCGTCCAGGTCCAGGCCGGTTCGATGCTGCCAGCGGGGAGTGCGGAGCCCGCTGCACCTCTGGTCCCGGGGGCAGTGTCCAAGGGGCGGGGGTCAGCGGAGTACCGATCGGCGATGCGGGCCCACGCTGGAAGCACCACTCGACGGCTGTCGGGTCGGGAAGACCCCAGGAGAGGAGGAGATCGTGGCAACACAGGTGCGAGATCTCATGACGCCAGACCCGATCCTGTTGGCGACCACCGATAGCGCTCAGACGGCGGCCGAGAAGATGCAGCGGTTCGGCGTCGGCGCCGTGTTGGTCGAGGAGGCGGGATCGCTTCGCGGGATCGTTACGGACCGAGACCTGGTCACGCGCGTGATCGCTGCTGGGGCTGACGCCAACGAACTGACCGTTGGAGAGGTCATCACCGAGGAGTTGTCGACCGTCGCTCCAGACGACCCGGTCACCGAGGCGATCGGCCTCATGCGCGAACACGCGGTGCGACGTGTACCGGTGGTCGAGGATGGCGCTGCGGTGGGCATCCTCGCCCTCGGGGACCTGGCCGTCGTGCGGGATCCCGAGTCGCTCCTCGGGGAGATCAGCGCGGCCAACCCCAACGCCTGAGCGAACGCCGCTCGACCCGCCGGCGGCAACGGCAGCACCAGGTGGCTGCCGGTGGCTCCGGCGGGCCGGGGCCTATCGCGCCGGTGGGCGCACGACCAGGATCGAGGCGGCAGCCCGACGCACGACACCGGCGCCGCCACCGCCGGTGATGAGCTTCCCCGCGACCTTGCCTGAGCGGTGCGCTCCGACGACCAGCAGGCCTGCGTCAAGGTCCTCCTGCGCCTGCTGGAGGCTCTGATCGATGGATACACCGGAGCGTAGGTGGCTCTGTACCGCCTCGACGCCGAGCTCGGCCGTCTGGCGCCGCCCAGCCTCGAGCACCCGCTCGCCTTCCTGCTCGGCGGCCTCGCGCTGCGCAGGGGTCAGCGGTCGGCCCCGGACGGTGGGGCTGGTCGTCGCGACGTAGACGAGGTGAAGTTCAGATCCGGTCGCCCGACCCAACTCGCAGGCGGTCGTGAGCGCGTGCCGAGACGCTTCGGAGCCATCGAGGGCGACCAGGATGCGGGTCGGAAACTGCAGGGCCATCTCTGTCTCCTAGATGAAGGGCACCACGACCGCGACCGTGAACACCAGGGCGGCGAGCGCGAGGTACCGGTAGTTCGCGTACCAAGGTTTGCCTCGCAACTCCTCCGATTCGTCGCGCCAGGTCTGGCGTGTGAACATCACCTCGTGGTAGACGCTTGGCTCGGGGGCCGGCTTGGCGACGGAGAGCGCGACGAACACGATGGCGCTGATCGCCACCATGACCCCGGTCGCGTACAGGAACTGCAGGTCGTACAGCTCGAAGACCTCCCCTGCGAAGAAGCCGACGACCCCAAGGGGGAAGACGGTCGCCAACGTCCAGAAGCCGGCTTCCTTGGAGGGACGCTGCCAGAAGATGCCACCGAGCAGCACGATCACGATCGGCATGGTCACGTAGCCGAGGAACGACTGGAAGTACTCGACGATCCCCGAGAAGTTGGTGATGACCGGCGCCCACAGGGCAGCGACGACCATGAACACACCGACCATGATCCGCCCGATGGTGAGCAGTTGCCGCTCAGAGAACTCGCGGTCGCTGGTCTTGATGAAGTCGTTGACCACCAAGCTCGACGCGCCGTTCAGGACCGAGTCCAGCGTCGACATCAGCGCGGCGATCAGCGCGGCAACGACCACTCCCCGGATCCCGACCGGCAGTACCTCGAACACCAGCGCGGGCCACGCCATGTCCGGGTCCTCGAGGTCGTCGAAGACCCCGCGAGCCAGGATGCCCGGGAAGATCAGCAGCACGAGCAGCGGCAACTGCATGAGACCGGCGAACAGCGCACCCCAGCGCCCGTGGTCGAGGTTCTTCGCCGACAACACCTTCTGCACGACGATGTGGTTGGTGATCCACACGTACAGGCCGAGCCAGATCGCGCCGGTGAAGATCC
>SKNK01000399.1 GCA_007120565.1 Nitriliruptoraceae bacterium
GGCCCAGGAACACGACGAGCAGCAGGGCGCCGTAGGCCGCAACCCGCAACTGACCCAGTGGACGGAGCAACTCATCGAGCAGCGTGACCGCGATGCCGCCGACGACCGGTCCCACGAGGGTCCCGAGCCCGCCCAACACCACGACGACCATCACCCGGACGTCGACGGTCGCGAAGCCGTAGGTGGTGGGACTGATGAACCCGTCGACGTGGGCGTAGACGCTGCCGGCCGCCCCGACCAGCGCCGATCCGAACGTGGCGGCCGCAACCTTCGTGCGGGCGACGTCGACGCCGGCGAACTCGGCAGCGACCGGATCGTCGCGGACAGCCCGGAACGCCCAGCCCAAGGCGGAGCGCTGGATCGCGCGGTGCCCGGCGAGGCCGACGGCCAGGACCACGAGCACCAGGTAGTACCCCACCAGGGGATCCCGGAGGGCGGTCCCCGCTCCCCCTTCGACCAAGAGACCCGTCTCGCCACCGGTCAGATCCCGGCGGCCGAGCAACAGGTTGTGCACGACCAGCGATGCCGTCAGGGTGACGACCCCGAAGAAGATCGTGTCGAGCCGGCGCCGCACCGCGATCCAGCTGAGTAGTGCACCGATCACGGTCGCGAGCAGCACACCGCTCGGCAGCGTCACCGCGACCGGAAGCGCGCTCTGCTGGCCGAGCAACGCCGAGGTGTACGCCGCAACGGCCGCGAGGGCACCGATGCTGAGCATCAACTGACCGGTGCCGCCGAACACGACGTTGAACCCGATCCCATAGCAGATGAGTACCACCATCAAGGTCGCAACCGAGACGAGGTAGCGCGATCCTCCCACGGCAGCAGGGAGCGCCGCCAAGCCGATCACGACGACAGCGACCGGCAAGTAGGCACGCGTGAGCCCGGTCTCGGGCGCCATCGGCCCCGCCGCCACGGATCCGAACGCGCGCGACGTCGGTGGCTGCCGGCTCCCCTTCACGCGTCGGCCTCCGTCCTGGCATGCTCCTGGCTGGCGCGGCGCCAGCCTTCGAGACCTAGCACCCCTTCGGGCCGGACGAGGATCGTGAGCGCGGCGGCCGACAGCAACACGACCCAAGTCGCCGACGCACCGAGCAGTTCGGTCGCAACCGCATGGACCAAGCCCAGCAGGATCCCGGCCACGACCGCACCCCCGACACGTCCGAGCCCTCCTACCACGGCCACCACGACGGCCAGGATCGTCAGATCGAAGCCGTCTGCGGTGCTCACCGAGGAGGACAGTCCCTGCGTGATGGCCACGACCCCGGCGAGGGCGCCGCTCAGCACGACCACGATCGTCCGGACCCGGCCGGGCTCGACGCCGCAGAGTTGCGCCCCCTCCTCGTCCTGGATCACGCAGCGGATCGCGCGGCCGAGCCGGGTGGCCTGTAGGAGGAGGAAAGCGACGACCAGCACCGTCAGCGCCAACCCCGCAGCAACCAGGCTGCCTCGTCGCATGGTGACACCCATCACCTCCATCGGTGCCCCCCCGATGCCAAGGCTGAGCGCCGCGTGCGGGCGGACGCTGACGACGATGCCGTCCAGCACGAAGGCGACCGCCAGGGTCACCAACAGACTCAACACGACCCGCGCCTCGCCGGACCGCCGGTGCGCAGGCGCAAGCACGGTGCGGTCGACCGAGAGGGACAGCAGCGTGGAGATGAGCACGACCACCGGCAGCACCCACCACCTCGCCCCACCAGCGCCCAGCAACTCGGAGCCGACCACCGCGGCCACGACGATCTTCGCTCCGTAGGCCAGGTCGAGCACGCCGCTGAGACCGAAGACCAGGCTCACGCCGACCCCCAGGACGGCGAGCTGCAGCCCGAGAACCAACCCATCCAACAGGATCGCCATCAGTCCACCCCGAGGTAGGCGCGACGGACCTCGGGGTCATCCCGAAGGTCCTGGGCGGTCCCCTGACGCCGGATGCGGCCATGTTCGAGGACCACGCCACGGTCAGCGAGTTCGAGCACGCGTGGCAGCTGCTGCTCGGCGACCAGCACCGTCACCCCGGTCTGGGCACGCAGCTCGGCCAGCGCCTGGTACAGCTCGGCCGCCAGTCGTGGGGCCAGCCCCGTCGTCGGCTCATCGAGCACCAGCAAGGTCGGTCGCCCGACGAGCGCGCGAGCCAGCGCCACCATCTGCTGCTCCCCGCCACTCAGGGTTCCCGCCCGCTGGCCCCAACGTTCCGCGATCCGCGGGAAGAGGTCCACGACCGCCGACAGGTCCCGTTGCCCGACCCGACGCGGGTGTGCCCCCAACTGCAGGTTCTCGCGGACCGACATGTCCGGGAACAGGCGCCGGTCCGAAGGCACGAGGCGCAGCCCGCGGCGCGCCACCTCGGCAGCCGACGATCCTGCGAGCGAGCGACCCTCGAAGATGACCTCACCGCTCACCGCCAGATGGAGCCCGGCGATGGCGCGCAGCAGGGTGGTCTTGCCTGCCCCGTTCGCGCCGATGAGCGCGACCACCTCGCCGTCTTCCACATCGAGGTCGACACGGTCCACCACCACGGAGCCGTCGTACCCGGCGGAGAGCTCACGAACCGAGAGCATCGCCGCCACCTCCTGCAGGGACGCCGAGGTAGGCCGTGACCACGGACGGGTCCCGGCGAACCTCGTTCGCTGGCCCGTCCGCGATGATCCGCCCCACGTCCATGACCACGACCCGGTCAGCCAACGCCTCGACGGCCGACATGACGTGCTCGACCCACAGCACGGCGATCTGCTTCTCGTCGCGGAGCCGGCGGAACAGCGCGATGGCCTGATCCAGCTCTCCGGTGGTGAGCCCAGCCATCACCTCGTCCGCCAGCAGCAGTTGAGGTCGACCGGCGAGTGCACGGGCGAGCCCGAGCAGGCGCGCCTCATGGAGCGTCAACGTGCTGACCGGATCCCTTGCCCGGGCAGCGAGCCCGACGAACTCGACCGCCTCGTCCGCCTCCTGCAAGGCGCCGGCCATGGTCGGTCGCGGCGCGGTGCCGAACCGTGCTCCGATCGCGACCTCCTCGCGGACCGTCAAGGAGGCGAAGCGGCTCGGGGTCTGAGTCACGGTGCCGATCCCGGCTCGTCGGATCCGGTTCGGGGCGAGGCCGAGTAGCGACCGTCCATCGAGGGTCAACGAGCGGGAGTGCGTTGGGCGCTGCCCCCCGGAGACGAGGGAGAGCAAGGTCGACTTGCCGGCACCGTTGGGACCGATCAACGCGACGATCCCTTGGTGCTCGACGTCGAGGTCGACCGCGTCGACGGCCGGGAGACCACCGAACCGCTTGGTCATCCCGCGGAGCGAGAGGAGAGGCATCCTGGTCCCGATGGCTACGAGTCGCCCGGCTCCAGCGGCGGTGAACGGAACAACACCTCGGGGTACCACGAGTCGTCCGGGTTCACCCCGTCCGGTGGTGTGCCTTCCTGCAATGTGACCAGGTTAGGGGTCGCGCCGTCGAGATCGCCGTTCTCGCTCCAGGCGAGATCCCAGGCGTACCCGGGCAGCTCGAAGGTCGTGGCACGGAGGTGGTCGGCGATGGCCTCAGGGTCGGTGGAGTCGATGGCCTCGATCGTCTCGGCGAGCAGGACGACCTGCCCGTACCCGGACACGGCGTCGTCCTCCATGAAGGTCCCGAACCGCTCGTAGTAGCGGGCCGCAAGCTCCTGGTACCCCGCGGACTCGTGGTCGCTGCACGACAGGTCGAGGTAGCGGCCGTACGCGACGGACCCGACCTCCTCCAACACCGCGGCGGACGGGCTGTTCGAGCCGGTGACCAACGCATCCAGTCCGAGTTCCACCGCCTGCCGTGTCAGCGGCAGGGCGCCCGGCGGGTGTCCGGTCGCGATGATCATCTGCGGATCGAGTTCCTGGAACCGGCGCAGGTAACTGGTGAACTCCCGCTCCTGCACGGGCGCGATCTCGATGGCGTACTCGACGTCCGGCAGGGCATCCAGGCGCTCCCGCAGTGCTTCCTCGACCGCCCGACCCCACTCGTAGTCCGCGGCCACGGCCCCGACGCGCGTGAACCCCTGTTCCTCGATGTAGGTGACGAACGGATCCACCACCCGGGAGGCGGCCGGCAGACAGGTCCGGAAGGTCATGCGGCTGTCGGGACCGAGGATGCGATCGGCGCCAGCCATGACGAGGAACAGCGGGATCGGCTCCTCCTCGGCGACCCTGGCCACGGCGAGGCCCACATCGCTCGACACCGGTCCGCCAACGGCCACGACGTCTCGGCGCTCCACCAGCTCCCGCAGTGCGGAGACCGCTTCCTCGGGGACCCCTTGGGTGTCACGCTCCAGCAGTTCAACCGGGCGTCCGTCGATGCCCCCCTGCGCGTTGACGTCTTCGACCGCGAGTTCCATCCCGTTGCGGGCAGAGGTCCCCCAGATCGCGAAGGGACCGGAGAGCTCCCCGAGGAA
>SKNK01000140.1 GCA_007120565.1 Nitriliruptoraceae bacterium
AGTTCACCCTCGACCAGGCCGTAGCGGAGCAGCTCACCGAAGGCCTTACGGATCTTGACGAACATCGCGCCAGACGCGATCGGCGCGACCACGTGGTCCGGAAGCTGCCAGCCCAGCTGCTCGGCGATCTCGAACCCGATGGTCTTCGACCCCTCGGCGTAGAAGGCACGGAGGTTGACGTTGACGAAGCCCCACCCTTCGTCGTCGGCGAGTTCGGCGCAGAGACGGTTGACATCGTCGTAGTTGCCGTCGACGGCCACGACGTTGGCGCCGTAGATCGCCGCCCCGAGGATCTTGGCCTGCTCGAGGCTCGCGGGGACGAACACGTAGGCGGGCATCCCGACCGCAGCCGCGTGGGCCGACACGGCACCGGCGAGGTTGCCCGTCGACGCACACGCGATGGTGTCTATCCCCAAGGCGCGCGCGGCCGAGATGGCCACGCTGACGACGCGGTCCTTGAATGACCCTGACGGGTTGCGGGTGTCGTCCTTGAGCCACAGATCGTCGATGCCCAATCGCTCCCCCAGCCGAGGCGCAGGCCGCAGAGGGGTCCAGCCGGTGCCGAGGTCGACCCGCAGCGATGGATCATCCGAGACCACCGGAAGCAGGTCGGCGTACCGCCACAGCGAGGCGGGTCCCGCAGCGATGGACCCGTGGGAGACCTGGCTGGCGATCCGCTCGTCGTCGTAGGCGACCTCGAGCGGCCCGAAGCAGAAGCCGCACACGTGCGAGGCTCCCAGCGGTTCGGTCTCGCCGCACTCGCGACAGCGCAGGTGGGTGACGTTGACCTCGGCCGGAGGTCGGGTGATCGTCGACGAACTCACGGGTACTCCTGTCCTCATCGTCCCCGTCGGCCGGCTTACGACCGAGCGGTTCGTGGAAGGTCTCGCGGGTACGGGACCTCACCATCGACGGTGCGTCGTGACGATGTGTGGACAGGCGGTGCTCCACGCTCATCGACCACGTCGTCGCCGACGGGTCCGGGTTTGGCACCTTCCCCGCTGAACGTTCCCCGTACGGGGCTCGCAACAGCGCGGGGGTTGCCGAGGTTTCGACGGGCCCGAGCCCTCCGCCTCTCTGGATGAGCAACCAGTGACAGGAGCATGCCACCAAGCTCACCACCATGCAAAGTGCTTCGCCGAGGACGTCCGGTCCACACCCTGGCGATGTTTCGAACCTTGCCGGACGCTGGTGCGGCTCGCGCTGCGACGTTCGACCCGGCAGGATGCTGGGAGTCGCGGGGTGACACCGCCCTACGATCTGCGGCACCAAGCCGCCCGGCACCCTGCCGCCCGACGCCCCCGCCCTCGAAGGATCCCCGGTGACCCCCGACCGCACCACGGGCCGGTCCCTGCCGCAGACCCGCCACCACGGGGAGTTCACCGCAGGGGGCCTGGCGGCCGAGAAGCGGGCTCGCGGGCTGACGGTGTCGGTGGTGATCCCGGCACGAAACGAGGCCCCAACGGTCGGGGATGTCGCCGGCATCCTGCGACGCGCACTGCTGGACCAGATCGGGCTGATCGACGAGGTGCTGGTCGTCGACGCCGATTCCGAGGACGGCACCGGCGACGCGGCTCGGGCGTCTGGCGCACGGGTCGTGCGTCAATCGGACGTGCTTCCGGAGGCAGGATCCGCCCTCGGGAAGGGAGAGGCGCTCTGGAAGGGCCTGGCCGCCAGCGACGGGGACCTGGTGGTCTTCATCGACGCCGACATCTTGGACATCGGCCCGCGGTTCGTCGTCGGGTTGCTGGGTCCGTTGCTGCTCGACGAGGCCCGGTTCGTCAAGGCGACCTACGACCGACCCATGCAGATCGGCGACCACCTCCATCCGACCGGCGGTGGGCGCGTCACCGAACTGCTTGCCAGACCACTGATCGCGGCCTTCTGGCCCGAGCTTGCTTGGCTGGCCCAACCCCTGTCCGGGGAGTACGCCGGCGACCGGGCCCTGCTCGAGTCCTTGCCCTTCGTCCGTGGCTACGGCGTCGAGCTAGCGATGCTGGTCGACATCCTCGAACTCCACGGCTCGAGCGTGCTCGCCCAGGTCGATCTCGGTCGACGCACCCACGATCACCAGGATCTTGATGCTCTGGGGCGCATGGCCTCGGAGATCCTGCAGGTCGCGATCGATCGCCTCAGCCGACAGGGGCGCTTGGTGTTGACCGATCCGCTCACGACGTCGCTGCTGCAGCCGGTGCGCGACTCGGAGGGTCAGCTGTCCATGGTGCGAAGCGAGACGCGACCCGAGCAGCGCCCACCGTTGGCAGGGTGGCGCGACCGCGGTTGAGCGGACCTCTGGCACGGAGGGGCGACCGCCGTTGAGCGGCCGCTGACACGGTGGCGCAACCGCCGTCGAACCTGCCCCCAGCGCAGGAACACCGATCCGGCTCGGCCCCTTCGGCCGGGACCCCTTGCCGGAGCCGACATCGAGCCGACGAGAACATCGGGCCCCGATCAGCGGGGTAGAGCGACATCGGCGGCAGCACGGCAGGTAGCACCAGCCCTCGGTGGGACATCGCCGGCCGGCAGACGTCGCGGCGACAAGGGCAACCATCGCCACCCGAGAACCCACAAGCGCGGTACGGTAGCCCCCGCGGGGGCGGTATCCACCGGGAAAGGATGCGAGCATGAGCAAGGGACGCAAGGTGCTCGTTGTCGATGACGAGCCAGACGTACTCCTGCTGTGCCGCGTCAACCTGGAGTTCGAAGGCTACGACGTCATCGAAGCAGCTGACGGCGAGGAAGCCATCGAGAAGATCCGCGAGGAGCGTCCCGACGTGGTGCTGCTCGACGTGATGATGCCGAAGATGGACGGGTGGCAGGTCCTGCAGGCTGTCAAGGCCGACGAGGAGCTCAGCTCGACGCCGGTCGTCATGCTCACGGCCAAGGTCCAGGACCAGGACCAGATCCGTGGCTGGTCGGAGGGCGCGGCGGACTACATCACCAAGCCCTTCTCACCTCTGGCACTGTCACAGGTCCTACAGGATGTCCTCGCGACTGACAGCGAAGATGAAGAGCGGCGGCGGCAGATGATCCTCGAGAAGCTGCAACTCCTCCAGAACCCCTGAGCCGTTCCGCTCCCTGGACTCCCTGCGCCGCGGGCTAGCCCATTCCCTGCCGAGGGCTAAACCCGGTCCCGGATCGGCCGATACTTCGGGTGGCGGTTCTCTCCACCCGCGCCTTCTCCCGCGCGGGGCCGCAGCGCCCACGCCCCTCTCCGGTGTGGGCGTTGCCATGTCCCGCCAGAGGCGCCGTCCGGCGCTCGACGGTCACCCGCGGTCGGCGCCGACCACAACGTGGACGTTGACCGCGGTCGAGAGGTTGCCCGGCTGCTCACGCACCTCGGTAGCGCCGATCTCCTGCGCCACCTGGCGACCCTCTGCCTCGTGTCCCGCGGTCCACAGCACCGTGGTGACGTCGTACGCGATCGCGGGGTTGCGAGCGATGATGTTGTACCCCGCCGCGTCGAGCTGCCCGTAGACCTCGCCGGCAGCCGCTCCGCCATCCTGACGGAAACCGTCCAGCACCTGTACAGAGATCGTGGCGGGGTCGATCGTGGGCTCCGACGGTGCCGGCTCCTCGGCCGGCTCTTCGACCGGGTCCTCCTCCGCGGGCGCGGTCTCACCGGCCTCGCCGTTCGCATCACCCGGCGGCTCGTCGTCAACCTCCTCGGAGGGGCCCTCCTCCGGGGCGTCATCCGGCCCCTCAGCCGGAGCTTCCTCGTCGGCGGACGGCGCCGCCTCACCGGCCGTCTCTTCGCTGGGGGCAGTCTCGCCATCAGCCGGCTGCTCGGTCCCATCCGCGATGTCGAGGGACAGATCGGGATCTGCCCGCCCGATCATGCCCAGCACCCCGAAGACCGCCGCAACCCCCACGATCAAGCCAACCGCTCCCCCGGCCGTACGCAGGAGCGAACGCCGGAAGCTCGGATCACGCGACGAGGTGTGCTTCGCGGCGGTCACGGCGTATCAGCGCGCGTCGGCGCCCAAACGCCGTGCTGCCCGCTGACGCTGACGCGCAGCACGGAGACGTCGTAGCCGTTTGACCAGCATCGGGTCATAGCTGAGGGCTGCCTCGTCGTCGATGACTCGGTTGAGCAGTTGGTAGTAGCGCGTCGGCGAGACATCGAACCGCTCGCCTACCGCCTGCTCCTTCGCGCCAGCGTACTTCCACCATTCCCGCTCGAAGTCGAGGATACGGCGGGAACGCTCATCGAGTTCGGGCTCGATCGTTGCGATGTCAGCGTCGTGGGCCACAGCGGTTCTCCTGATCCGGCCCCTAGCCTCGCAGACGAACCACATCGGTGCAACTACGCCGGGGTGACACGAGGGACGAGCCCGTGGGGCAACGAGGCCGGCGACGGCGAGGTGAAGACCCTGGCATCGACCACCGAGGCAGCACTGGGAA
>SKNK01000160.1 GCA_007120565.1 Nitriliruptoraceae bacterium
CACCGCTCGTGGGTTGAGCGCGCGGCCGACATCCTGGCCGGTCGCGATCTGAACCACGCGTACGAGCCCGAGATCCGGATCGACGTCGACGACCGCCCGATGCGCGGCGAAGGCGAAGGAGACATGGGCGTTGCCCTGCCCGTTCTCGTCCAAGGGCTCGGTTCGCACGTGCTTGTGCTCGCGGATGTGCTCGATCGGCCCATCGGCCAGCAGCTCGGCGAGCGGTACGGCGTAGCCACCGCCCACCTCGACGACCTGACCATCCCGCAGGTCGAGCGCCGGCTGGTCCGCGTCCAACGGGATGCCACTGCGTTGGGAGGCTCGTGCGAACAGTTCGTCACGGACGGCGTCGCAGGCGAGCTCGACGGCACCACCGCTCATCCATGTCTGGCGTGACGCGCTGGTGGATCCCGCAGATCCGATCGCGGTGTCGGCGGCACGCAGGACGACCTGGTCGACACCCAAGGAGCTGCGCGTGATCTGTTGCGCGAGGGTGACGAACCCCTGGCCGACCTCGGCACAGGCGCTGTGCACGGTCGCCAGCGGCTGCGAGTTCGGATCGAGTTCGAGGCGTACACCAGCGGTGGCGTCGTCCTCGAAGCCCTCGGAGAACATCAGGTTCTTGATGCTGACGGCGAACCCCACCCCGCGCCGCACATCGGAGCGTTCCGCGGTCAGCCCGGAGCCGCCGGGCAACGCCATCAGCGGATCGTCCTGCCCGGGTTCCGGAGGAAGCGGGTGCGCGATGGCCGCCTCGATGACCTCGCGGACCGGCGCGGTCCCGGTGATGACCTGGCCGGTCACCAACGTGTCACCGGTCTCCAACGCGTTCTTCAGGCGGAGCTCGACCGGGTCCATGTCGAGGGCTGCGGCGAGCTTGTCCATCTGCGACTCGTGACCGAAGCAGGCCTGGACCACCCCGAAGCCGCGCATGGCACCGCACGGCGGGTTGTTGGTCCGCACGGCGTAGCCATCGATGAAGGCGTTGGGCACGCGGTAGGGACCGGTCGCGAAGCAGACCGCGTTGGCGATCACCGCCGATGAGGTGGAGGCGTAGGCGCCCCCGTCGAGCACCAGCCTCGCCTCGACCTTGACGAGGTGGCCGTCGCGGTCGGCGTGGTGACGGAACCAAAGGCGCGCCGGGTGCCGATGGACGTGGCCGAAGAAGCTCTCTTCGCGGTTGTAGACCATCTTGACGGGTCGGTTGGTCCGCAGGGCCAGCAGGCAGACGTGGATCTGCAGGCTGACGTCCTCGCGGGCACCGAAGGCCCCACCGACCCCGGCCAGGGTCATGCGGACCTGGTCGGCGGGCAGGGCCAGGCAGGCGGCGACCTGGTCACGGTCGACGTGCAGCCACTGGGTCGACATGAACAGCTCGACCCCGCCGTCCTCCGCAGGGATGGCCAGTCCGGACTCCGGCCCCATGAACGCCTGGTCCTGCATACCCAGCTGATAGGTCCCCTCGACCACCACGTCACCGACCACCTCGATGTCGCCGTGACGCAAGGGGAGATGGCGGATGACGTTGCCTTCGGGGTGGATCGACGGCGCTTCGATCGCCAGGTCGGGATCGGTCAACGGCTCGAGGACCTCGTACTCGACCTCGATCGCCTCGATCGCACGTTTCGCGAGCTCGGGGTGCTCGGCAGCGACGGCGGCGACGGGTTCACCCTGGTAGCGGACCACCTCGCTGGCGAAGACCGGCTGGTCCGCGTGCTCGAGCCCGTAGACCGGCTTGCCGGGGACGTCCACCGAGGTGATCACGGTCGCGACCCCCGCGATTCGCTCGGCGGCCGAGGTGTCGATCGAGACGATGCGAGCAGCTGGATGGGGACTGCGCAGGGTGCGGCCCCAGAGCATGCCGCGAGCGTAGAGGTCGCTGGAGAACGCGAAACCACCCGTGACCTTCGGCGTGCCATCGGGGCGGTCGACGCTCTCGCCGAGCCCGTCCCGAACCTGGGACCCGGTGGCGGGCGGTGTCGAGGTGGTGGTCATCGCGCCGCCTCCCGCCGCGACTTGACCTCCTCGACGGCCTGGAGGATGCGCCCGTACCCGGTGCAACGACACAGGTTGCCGCTGATCGCTTCGCGGACCTGGAGGTCGTCGGCGGCGGGCTCCCGGTCGAGCAGATCGTGGACCGTCGTGATCAACCCCGGGATGCAGAACCCGCACTGCACCGCGCCGGTGTCCAGGAAGGCCTGCTGCACGTCGGTCAGCTCCTCCTCGCCGCCGAGCCCTTCGATGGTGCGGATGTCGGCGTCGGTCGCGTCAGCGGCCAGCACGCAGCAGGAGTTGACGAGCACGCCATCGAGGAACAGCGAGCACGACCCACACTCGCCCTGTTCGCAGGCGTTCTTCGCTCCCGGCAGACCCAGGCGTTCACGCAGGACGTAGAGCAGGCTCTCACCGATCCACGCCGATGGCACGGAGTGGCTCCGACCGTTGACGTCCAGCTCGTAGGCCTCCGGCTCCGGGACAGGGACCGGTTCCTCGAGGCTGGGGTCCGGCGGCGACGGATCGTTGGCATCGGTCATGCGGCCAGACACCTCCTGAGGGAACGGGCGGCGAGGACCCCGATCGCGTGTCGGCGGTAGTCGTCGGAGCTGCGGTGGTCGGTGATCGGCTGCGATGCCTCGGCGCAGGCGTGCGCGAACCCGGCGATGGCGTCGTCCGGACAGGACAGCTGGTTCCAGTCGATCGCGTCGGACACGGCGTCCTCCCCATCGATCGGTCGCAGCGGGGTCGGGCCGACGGAGCCCATCCCGGCCCGTACCCGTCGGTTGGTCGTGTCGACGATGATCGCGAAGCAGGCGACCGAGATCACCATCGCGTTGCGCGGTCCGACCTTGGCGACGTGCTGCGGGCCATCGACGCGGGGGACGGTCACCGCCGTGATCAACTCGTCGGACTCTCGCGCGGTGCGCTTCGGGCCGGTGATGAACTCCGACAGCGCCAACTCCCGACGGCCACGCACCGAGGTCAGTTCGACCTGCGCGTCCATCGCGAGCAGCCAGGGCAACGTGTCACCGGCGGGACTGGCGGTACCGAGGTTGCCGCCGATCGTGCCGGCGTTGCGGATCTGCGGGGAGCCGACGGTGCGGGCGGCCATCGCCAACCCCGGAGCCAAATCTGCCAGGTCGCGCTCCATCTGCGTGTAGGTCAGCATCGCCCCGAACCGCAACCGGTCACCATCGACGTCGTAGCCGCGCAGTTCCGGCACCCGGCGCAACGCCAGGACGTGGTCGGGTCGCCGGTGCCCGTAGGTGATCTCGATCATCGCGTCGGTCCCGCCAGCCAGCACGTGCGCGGTCGGGGTCTCGGCGAGCGAGCCCATGGCGCCATCGAGGTCGGTGGGGCGAGCGACGGGCAAGGCTCCTCCTCCGGTCGGACCCTGCGCTATCGCGGTCACGCGGTGGGCGTCGGGGCGCGAGCCAAGCCCGGAAGATACCAAGCATGCTTGCCGCAGGCGGGGGTTCTCGGAACCAACATCGACCACGGCCCCGTAGCACCGGCGTGGTTGACAGGCCCGGGGCGCTGGACGAGGCTCCGCCGATGTCTACCGAACCCTTCGCCCTCGGAAGCCGCCGCGTGATCACCCCCGCCGGCGAGGGCCCTGGCGTGGTCGTGGTGGCGGAGGGGCGGATCGTCGACGTCGTTGCACCCCACGACGCCCCGGCCGGCTGGGAGGATCTCGGTGAGTTGGCGATCCTGCCGGGCCTCGTCGACAGCCACGTCCACATCAACGATCCGGGGCGGGCCCACTGGGAGGGGTTCGACACGGCGACCAGAGCGGCAGCGGCCGGCGGGATCACGACGCTGATCGACATGCCGCTCAACTGCCTGCCGCCGACGACCACGGCCGAAGCGCTCCAGATCAAGCTCGCCGCGACCGAGGGACGCCTGCACGTCGACGTCGCCTTCTGGGGCGGGGTCGTCCCGGGCAGCGAGCACCACCTGGCCGACCTGCACGACGCGGGCGTCCTGGGGTTCAAGGCCTTCCTCTGCGACAGCGGCGTACCGGAGTACGGCTCCTTCACTCCGGCGACCGCGGCGAGGTTGCTCGAACGAACCGGGGCGCTCGGTGTGCCGCTGCTCGTCCATGCCGAGGACCCATCGGTGCTGGCTGCATCACCGCCATCACCCGACGCCGACCCCCGCGCCTACCGGACGTGGCTCGACAGCCGCCCTGCGAACGCCGAGGTAGCCGCGATCGATGCGCTGCTCGAGGGCTTGCGGGCCACCCGCGGCCGTCTCCACGTACTGCACCTCTCCGCCGCGGACGCCCTGGATCACCTCGCTCAGGCCCGTCGGGACGGCCTGCACGTCACCGTCGAGACCTGCCCGCACTACCTCACGCTCGCCGCCGAGGACATCCCCGACGGCGCTACCGACCACA
>SKNK01000068.1 GCA_007120565.1 Nitriliruptoraceae bacterium
GAGACCTCTGGGCCCGGCTGCTCGACCGCGGGTACCTCTCGGACGCGGAACCCGCGACGATCACGGGCGTCACCGTCAACGGGCTGCGCCTCCGCCTTCCCCGACTGGGCGTGTCCGGCTTCATCACCGCGGAACGCGCGCTCGGCCTCCCGCCGAAGGAGCGCGGCCGACTGGAGACCGACGAGCACGGCCTCGACACCACCTCGGGTCCGTGGCGGGTCGGCACCCAGATCGACGTGCGCTTCGTCGGCTTGGACGACA
Source organism: Nitriliruptoraceae bacterium (assembly GCA_007120565.1). Taxonomy (GTDB): domain Bacteria; phylum Actinomycetota; class Nitriliruptoria; order Nitriliruptorales; family Nitriliruptoraceae; genus CSSed11-175R1. The sequence continues at coordinate 262 of SKNK01000068.1, forward strand.
CCGGGCGCACGATCTGGCGGCTCGGCGATACTGGCGGCAAGTAGGGTCCCGACCCGAGATGGCGGCGGTTGCTGCGGAGGCCAGAGCATGATCCTGACGGTCGATGACCACACCCCCCGGATCGACGACGGCGCGTTCGTCGCCCCGACCGCAACCGTCGCCGGCCAGGTGACGCTGGCCGCCGGCGTGTCGGTGTGGTTCGGCTCGGTGCTGCGATCCGAGAAGAGCCCGATCACCGTGGGCGAGGACAGCAACCTGCAGGACCTGACGGTCGTGCACACCGACGAGGGGCACCCGGTCGTCATCGGCGAACGGGTCACGGTCGGACACCGCGTCGTGCTTCACGGTTGCACCGTCGGCGACGACGCGCTGATCGGGATGGGCTCGGTCGTCATGAACGGTGCACGGATCGGCGCGGGCGCCGTGGTAGGTGCTGGAGCGGTCGTCACCGAGGGCACGGTCGTCCCCGATGGAGGACTGGCCGTCGGCATCCCCGCAAAGGTCCTCGACCGTCCGGTCCCGCCGGTGCCACGCCCCAACGTCGCCAACTACCTCGACCTCGCTGAGCTCTACCGGACCGCGAGCGAGATCGACCCTGCTGACGGGCCTGGCACATCCGAACGGCCCGGCGAAGACGAGGTGGCTCGATGAGGGCGCACGGCGCGGCGGCGCAGGCCAGGCCGAGCTCCGCGACCCACGACCTGCTCGCGCAGCTGGTCGCGATGGACACGACCAGTCGTGGCTCCAACCTGGAACTGATCGCCTTCGCCGAGGAACTGTTCGACGCCCACGGGATCCCGCACGCCCGCATCCCCAACGAGGACGGAACCAAGGCCAACCTGGTCGCCCAGGTGGGGCCCAACGTCCCCGACGGGGTGGTGCTCTCCGCACACACCGACTGTGTCCCGGTCGACGGGCAACCGTGGACCCGTGACCCGTTCACGCTCGTCGAGGATGGAGACCGCTACTACGGACGTGGCGTGACCGATATGAAGAGCTTCATCGCGGTCGCGCTGGCCATGCTTCCGACGATGGCCGCGGCGCCCCTGACCCGACCGATCCAGTTCGCCCTGAGCTACGACGAGGAGCTGGGCACCCTCGGCGCCCCTTCCGCGGTGGAGGGGTTGCTCGCGAACTTCCCGCGTCCCTCTGCGACGCTGGTCGGTGAGCCGACCGCGATGGAGGTCGTGACGGCGCACAAGGGGGTACGCGCGTTCCGGGTGACCGTCGACGGACTGGACGGGCACTCGAGCCAACCGCAGCACGCCTCCAACGCCATCGCTGCGCTGACCCGGCTCGCCACCCACATCGACGACCTGGCCCGCAAGCATCGCGATCAGTCGGCCGACCCGCGCTTCGATCCCCCGTTCACGACCTTCAACCTCGCAACGATCCGAGGTGGCCAGGCGCTCAACATCATCCCTCGACACGCAGAGATGACCTTCGAGTTCCGGCCCGTCCCGGCGGACGACACCACGGCGATCGCCGATGACCTCGCCGCGTACGTCGAAGCGGAACTGCTCCCCTCCCTGCGCAGGGACACCGACGTCGGCGAGATCCGTTTCGAGGTACTGGCGACCGCGCGTGCGCTGGGCTCGGAGCCGAACGGCTTCGCTGAAGGGCTTGCCCGTGAACTCTCCGGATACGACGGCCCCGATCGGACCGTGCCGTTCGGGACCGACGGCGGCCACTTCCAGGCGGCGGGTATCTCCACGGTCGTGATCGGCCCCGGTCGGATCGATCAGGCCCATCAGCCAGATGAGTGGATCGAGATCGCCGAGCTGGCCCGGTGCGAAGGCTTCCTCGATCGTCTTGTTGGCCACCTCAGCGGTTGATCATCCGTTAGACCTCGTCGAGCAGGGCCACGGGTTCGCGGCCGATGTACCCGGTCTCGGGCGGGTGGTAGTAGCCGATGGCATCCTCGTCGTCCCGCCAACACAACAGGACGTCGATCGGTTCGCCGGCGCGGATCGCTCGAGCGGGAAGGTCGAGGAGCCCGGGAGAGATGCCCTTGACCTGGATGTCTCGCTCCTCGAACCACCGCAGGTGCGCTTCGAGCTGTGCTTCGAGTTCGTGGGCTCGCTGCGTGGGTTCGCGTCCGCCGACCTCCTCGGAGATCCGCAGCTGCTGTCGAAGTTCGAGGAGGGTCGCCGTCGCCGCTTGCAGCCGCCGCGCTGCTTCGGGCAGCAGCGCTTGCGCTTCCGCGAGAGAGTAGAGGTGGGTCATGTGCACAGTCTGCCTACCGTCGGATGACCTTGGCCAGTTAGACCGGACGAATGACCGGTTACGGACCCTGGTCGGACCTGGCACCGTAGTCTCCGGCTACGACCGATATTCGGCTACGACCGATAGGAGTTGGACGAGATGTTGCGCACGGTCTGCATCGAGACGCGTAGTGGTTCTACCTATCTGGTGGGACCGGCAGCAGACCCGTCCAAGATCCGTATCGCCCGTGTGGGTGCACGAGCGGTGCGGGGCACCGAGGGGCCGGTCTCGTTCGCCTGGGATGCTGACTCCGTCGAGTTCATCCCCTCAGCCAGCGGCCTCCGACTACGCATCCGCAGCAGCGACGGCAAGGGGTTCGAGTCGACCGAGATCGTCGGGATCACCGAACACGAGATCGACGATGTCATCCCGGCAGAAGACGAAGAGGACTCGACCGTCGGGGTCTGACGGACCGGGATCTGACATCCACCGGCGCGGATGGATCTCTCGGCCTTGCGGCGGTCGTTGTGATCGCCGCGATGGTCGCGGCCGCTGCGATCGTGCGTCTGGATCGACCCGCGGTCGGGGCGCGCCTCCATCTTCAGGTCCCTGATCGGTACTTCCGTCCTCCTGGGTGACCGGCAGTCGGAGCAGGAACGCGCCGATCGCCTCCGCGGGACCGCCAGCGACACGAGGTCGCTACGGTCACACCATGGCCACCCCAGCTGTCCGTTCCGTGCCACTGCTCGGCGATCTGCTGGCGTTCCGCCGCGATCGGCTGGGCTTCCTGACGCGCTTGGCACGTGAGCAGGGTGACGTAGCTCGCTTCCGGATCGGCCCCTACCGGGTCTGGCAACTCGCCCATCCCGACCTGGTCCACGATGTGTTGGTCACCCACGCCCAACGGTTCCGCAAGGGACCCGTGCTGCAGCGCGCCAAGCTCGTCCTCGGTGACGGGCTGTTGACCTCGGAAGGCGAGCACCATCGACGGCACCGCCGCCTCCTGAACCACGCGTTCCATCCCGACCGGATCACCGAGTACGCGGGCGCCATGGTCGACCGTGCTGCCTCGACGTCGGAGCGCTGGGTCGAGGGGGCGCCCACCGACGTGCACAAGCAGACGGTCCGCATGACCCTCGCCACCGCCGGCGCAACCCTGCTCGGTACCGAGGTGGAGAGCGACGTCGACGTCATCGAGCACGCGATCGATGACCTGCTCAGCGCCTACCAGCTGGCGTTCGTGCCCTTCGGCTGGCGTCTGCAGCGCCTACCGGTGGGTCCCGCGCGCCGACTGCAGCGGGGTCGCGCCGCCCTCCACCGGCTGGTGGACCGGGCGATCATCGAGCGGCGGACCAGCGGCGACGACGCCGGCGACCTGTTGTCCAACCTGGTGCTCGCAGACCCGTCCGACCGGTTGAGTGACGACGAGATCCGCGACGAGGCCCTGACGCTGCTGCTCGCCGGCCACGAGACCACCGCCAACGCGCTGGCGTTCTCCCTCCACCTGCTGGCGCAGGACCCGGAGCTGGAAGCGCGCGTGCACGCCGAGGTTGACACGGTGCTCGAGGGTCGACGGCCGACCGCAGACGACCGTGACCAGTTGCCGGTCTGCCGTGGGGTGTTCACCGAGGCGCTGCGGCTGTTCCCGCCGTCGTGGGCGATGGGCCGAGAAGCGCTCACCGATCACCCGATCGACGGGCACGACGGCGAGGTGGTCCGGGCCGGCGAGGTCGTGGTCGCCCCGCAGTGGGTGGTCCACCGCGACCCACGCTGGTGGGAGGAACCGGACCGGTGCGACCCCGACCGATGGTCTCCCGATGCCAAGGCGGTACACCCCCGGTCGGCGTTCTTCCCCTTCGGCAGCGGTGCGCGCCAGTGCATCGGCGAGGGCTTCGCCCGGACCGAAGGTGTACTCGCGCTCGCCA
>SKNK01000298.1 GCA_007120565.1 Nitriliruptoraceae bacterium
CTAGGTCCGACGCCGATCGTCATGCCCGGAGCCGCCTCTCCCCCTCACGTCACCCGCGGAGCTTGGCCGGCGGTGCCTCGCACCCAACTGGCGTGGAGGCCGCCGTACACGCCGCCTTCGGCGACCAGATCGTCGTGATGGCCGCGCTGCACGAGACGCGCCGCGTCGAACACGAGCACCTCGTCTGCCGCCTCCGCGGTGGACATGCGGTGGGCGATCGTGATGGTGGTCCGGCCCCGGGTCAGCCCGGTCAGGGCCCGTTGGAGGCGCACCTCGGTTGCCGGGTCGACGGCGGAGGTCGCCTCGTCGAGGACCAGCAGGTCCGGGTTGGCCACGTACGCCCGCGCGAGCGCTACCAACTGGCGTTCACCCGCCGACAACGCGTTGCCGCGCTCGCCGGTGCGAGTGTCCAGGTGGTCGGGGAGCTCCTCGACCCAGTCCGCCAGCCCGAGTTCGAGGAAGGCGAGCTGGAGGTCGTCGTCGGTGAGGTCGGGCTTCCCCATCCGGACGTTGTCCGCGATCGTTCCGTCGAACAAGGCACCGTCCTGCGGGACCATCACGACCCGGCGACGCAGCGAGGAGAACCGGATGCGGTGCAACGGGATCCCGTCGAGCAGCACGGCTCCACCGGCGGGGTCCATCAATCGGGTCAACAGCTTGGCGAAGGTCGTCTTGCCCGAGCCGGTTTCACCGACCACCGCGACCCGGGTCTGCGGCTCGATGGTGACGTTGACGTCCTGCAGCACGAGTGGACCGGAAGCCGTGCGGGCGTTCTCCCCAGGCCCCGGGTACCGGAACTCGACCTGCTCGAAGGACACACCGATCGGCCCTTCCGGCAGCTCGACACCGTCATCACCGGGATCGGCAACGTCGGGCTCGACGTCGAGGATGTCCAGAACCCGGCGCCAACCGGCGACCGCGTTCTGCCCCTCGTTGATGACCTCGGCAGCGATCAGGACCGGGTCGACGAACAGCGTGATCAGGAACAGGAACGCCACCACGGTGCCGGGAGAAACGGTGCCGTCCACGCCCAGCCACACGCCGACCCCGAGGGCGCCGGCCGTTGCCAGCGCACCGAACACCTCGCCGGTGCCCGAGAACATCGACGACAGTCGCCCCGCTTTGACCGCTGAGCTGCGATGCTGCTCGATCGCACCATCGAGCCGGTGTTGCGTGCGCTCCTCGATCCCGTAGGCCCGGACGACCGGTGCTCCGACCACGGCTTCGGCGACGACCCCGAGCAGTCGACCGACGTTCTCACGCACCGTCAGGTAGGCCCGGGTCAGGCGTCGCTGGAACCAACGGGCGCCGACCACGAAGGGCACGAACGTCAGCAGCACGACCAACGCCAGCTGCCAGGAGTAGATGAACATCACCAGCGTCGCGACGGTCAACTGCCCGGTCGCCTGGATCAGGTTCAACCCGCCCCACTGCATGAAGCGGCTGATCTCGTCGACATCGGAGGTGACGCGACTGACCAACGAGCCTCGCTGCTGGGCGGCCTGGTGCAGCATCGACAGATCGTGGATGTGACGGAAGGCGTGGACGCGCAGGCTGGACAGCGCCGTCTCGACCAACGAAGCCAACCGGTAGTTCATCCACCCGCTGGCCAGGGCGGTCAACGCCACCGCGATACCCGCGAACAACGCGACCTGGAAGACGAAGGACGCGTTCACCCCATCGGGGGTGATGCCGTGGTCCAGGGTCTGCTGGATGGCGATGGGCACGATCGCGCGTCCGGCGGTCGCGAACAGTGCGAGGGCCAGGGTCCCTGGCAGGCCAACACGCAGCTCGGGGCTCAGCGAGACGCCGCGGACCACGGTGCGCCATGCGCCTTCGGCCGGGACGTCCGGCTCATCTGGGGGTGGGGTGACTCCGGCGACCCTCATCGGTCTCCCTCCCCACCGGATCCCGTGGGATCACCGTGGAGGTGAACGCCGACCTCGCCGTCAACTCGCTCGTAGGCGGTTACCAGTTCGCGGTAGGTGTCGGAGTCCCGCAGGAGGTCCTCGTGGGTGCCGCGGGCGGCGATCTCTCCGTCACGCAGGAGGATGACCTCGTCCGCCAGCGCGATCGACCCCTGGCGGTAGGCGACCAGCACGACGGTGGATGGCAGATCGGCGTCAGCCAGGCCGCGCAGGATGTCGGACTCCACCGACGGGTCGACCGCACTGGTCGCGTCGTCGAGCACGAGCAGACGAGGGCGGCGGATCAGGGCCCTGGCGAGAGCGATCCGTTGCCGTTGCCCGCCTGACAGGGTCGCCCCACGCTCCCCCACCATGGTGTCGTAGCCATCGGACAGGTCGGTGATGAAGTCGTGAGCACGTGCGAGCTTGGCGGCGGCGACCACCTCCTCGCGGGTGTAGTCATCGCTGAGAGCGATGTTGCCGTGCACCGTGTCGTCGAAGAGGAAGGCCTCCTGGAAGACGATGGTCGCGTTCTTCGGCAGCTCCTCGTGGCGGAGGTCCCGGAGATCGAGACCGTCGAGGTGCACGTGACCGTCATCGGGGTCGAACAGACGGACGAGCAAGGCCGCGATGGTGGACTTGCCGGACCCGGTGGCGCCGACCAGCGCGACCGTGCGTCCGGGCTCGATGTCGAAGGACACGCTCGAGATCCCGCGCCGATGGTCCTCGGACAGCACCTCGTCGACGGCCGCCGGACCGGACAGGTCCTCACGAGCGCTGGAAGGATGGTGGAAGGCCACCCGGTCCGAACTGACAGCGGCCGCACCCTCGTCAGCGGGTGCCCGCTGCCCGTGGGCCATGCTCCCCTCGGCCTGGAGCACGCGCTGGATGCGGTCCCAGCCAACGACGGACCTCGGCAGCTCGCCGAGCAACCACCCGAACACCCGGATCGGCAAAGCCACCAGCCGGAACAGGTACGCGAAGGTGACCAGATCGCCCGGGGTCAGGGCACCGTCCTGGACCCGGTAGGTGCCAACGAGCAGGACGAGCAGGATCCCGATGTTCGGTAGTGCCTCGATGACCGGATCGAAGAAGGCCCGCAGGCGACCGACCACGATCATCTTGTCACGCAGGTCCTCGGTCGTTGCGCGGAACCGGTCGGCTTCCTCGTCCTCGCGCCCCAGGGTCTTGATCACCAGGGCGCCGTCGAAGGACTCGTGGGCAACCTCTGCGACCTCGGCACGAGCTTGCTGCGCCACGGTCGCGGCATGCCGCATCCTGCGCTGGTAGAACCAGTTGGCGAAGCCGAGCAGCGGCCCGACGCTGAACCCGATCGCGGCGAGGAACGCATCGGTGACGATCAACAGGCCGGCGGTCACGATGATCAGCAGCGTCGCGCCCAGCGCCATCGGCAGCGGAGCGGCGATGAAGAACGCGGACTCGACGTCGGCGTTGGCGTTGGAGAGCAACTCGCCGGTGGGGTGACGCCGATGCCACGACAGGGGCAGTTCGAGGTAGCGCCGAGTGACCTTGCGGCGGTACAGCGACTGCAAGCGGAACTGGGCGATGTAGGCCCCCAGGCGACGGCCAACGACCCCCGCAGCCTTGAACAGTGCGACCCCGATGATGGCCGCGATAGCCAGCGTCAGCAGGCGGGAGTCCATCTCGCCCGCTTCGACGATCGGGTACAACACCTCGTCGGTGGCCCAGCCGAGCACGACCGACGACGCGACGGTCGCAGCAGCGAACAGCACCGCACCCGAGAGGCCAAGGGTGAACGGCCCCTTGGCGTTGGTGAGTGCCGTCCGGATCACCCGCCCAGCACGACGTAGCAACCCAGCAGTAGCAGGATCGCGTGGAGTGGGGCGAGCGGAGACGGTCACGGCCAGCCAAGGTACCCCGGCTGCGGGACATGTCTTGACATCGAGATACATGTCCGTGCGGAGCGCGCGCCGATCCTCCCCTACCCGCCCGTCAGACGTCCAGGGTCTCGATGGATCGCTGGCGGGTCGGGGACGCGTAGCGGTAGGTGACGCCTCGCTGCTTCGCCTCGTACATCGCGGAGTCCGCCTGGCGAACCAGTTCCACCGAGGTCTCACCGTCTTCGGGAGCGATGGCGATCCCGATGCTCACGCCGACAGCGACGGTGACATCACCGACCTCGAAGGGTTCGCGGAGGGCGTCGCCGACGGTGATCGCGACCCGCGTGGCAACCTCCACGTCCCGGACGTCACGCAGGAGGATCGCGAACTCGTCGCCGGCGAGCCGCGCGACGGTGTCCGACTCCCGGATGCTGGCTCGGAGGCGGGTAGCCACCTCGACCAGCATCGCGTCACCGACGGCATGGCCATGGGTGTCGTTGATGGCCTTGAACTCGTCGAGATCGAGGAAGCACACCACCGACGCCAGTCCGGTCCGGCGATTATCCGCGAGAGACCGTTCAACGCGATCCTCGAACAGGCTCCGATCGGCC
>SKNK01000084.1 GCA_007120565.1 Nitriliruptoraceae bacterium
ACGGCCACCGTGCTAGCCATCATCTGCCCCAGTCTTCGCATCGAGGTTCCGGCGACGTTGCGGTCCGGTGACGACCACAACCTCCCCCTTCCTACCATCGGCACGACGTCGGAGGGCTGAAGCTCGACGGAACAGGACCCGGGTCCCTTAGCTGCGCACTTGAGGTTGGCAGGCGGCTCAGGCGTCGGGGAGTGCTACCGCCAGGCCCAGGTGGTGGGCGTGGAAGGCCAGCACGTCCGCGCGTTCGTCCAGCAGTTTGCTGATCGGCTTGCCCATCCCGTGCCCTGCGGAGATGTCCACCCGCAGCAGGACCGGTGCGTCACCGCCCTGTGCCCGCTGCAGCGCGGCGGCGAACTTGTAGGAGTGTGCGGGCACGACCCGGTCGTCGGTGTCGCCCGTCGTGACCATCGTGGCCGGGTAGGCGCGTCCCTCCTCGATCCGGTGGTAGGGCGAGTACCGCAGCAGTACCTCGAGGTCGCCCGGGTCGTCTGGCGATCCGAAGTCCGAGGTCCATGCCCACCCGATCGTGAAGAGGTGGAAGCGGAGCATGTCCAGCACCCCGACCTCGGGGACGGCGCAGCCGAAGGCGTCGGGTTCCCGGGTCATGCAGGCTCCGACGAGCAGGCCACCGTTGGAACGCCCCTCGATGCCGAGGTGGCCCGGCGCGGACCACACCGCGTCGGGGTCCGCGCCCTCGGTCAACGCAGAGGCGGTCACCTCGTCGCGACGCCGTCCCGTCAGCCAGGCGGCGCAGGCCAGGGCATCGTCGAACACGTGCTCCTTGTTGGCGAGCCGGCCATCGTCGTGCCAGTCCCTGCCGTACTCGCCGCCGCCCCGCAGGCACGCGACGGCCAGCAGTCCGCCGCCGTCCACCCAGGCACGGAACCCCGGCCGGTACATGGGACTCACCGAGATGTTGAACCCGCCGTAGCCCCACAGGACCGTGGGTGTGGTCGCGTCGGGGGTGACGTCGTCGCGGTGGACCAGGAACAGCGGCACCGCGACCCCGTCGTGGTGGACGTGCACCTGTTCGACGACGAGGTGGTCCGCGACCGGCGCGGACGGCGGGGTCACCTCTCGCGTTGGCAGGCGGACCGCTCCCTGGTCACCGCCGTCTTCGACCGGCTCGGGCAGATCGACTCGGAGCACCGCTGCCGGACCGGTGAAGGTCTCGAAGGTGAGGTGGACGGAGGTGTCCCGTCGGCCGCCACTCGTCGCGGTGATGGTGCCAGGGCCCGGCAGGTCGACCTCGCCGATCGCGCGGCCGGAGCGAGCGTCGTGCACCCGCATCCGTCCGGTCGCATGATGGAGGTAGCACGCGACGAGCCACCCGGGTTGCTCGCCACCCTCCGCGCCGACCAGCAGTGCTGACTCCAAGCGATCCTCACCGCTCGGTACCAGTTCCCGCCCGATCTCGCCCGAGAGCAGGTCGACGGTCACGATCCGACCGAGTGGGGCATCCAGGTCGGTGTGGACCACCACCTCGTCGCCGATGATGCCCAGCGGGGTGTAGCTGGCGTCGGCCTCGTCGAGCAGGGGACGGACCTCACCGACGGTGCCGCCATCGATCGGCGCTACGTACAACCGGTTCTTCGGGTCGGTCCCGTGGGACACCATGATCACCAGCCACCGGCCGTCGTGGCTCACCGCCGGGTAGAAACCCCACTCCGGCTGGTCGGGTCGGGCGTAGACGAGCAGGTCCTCCGCCGGGTCCGTGCCCACGAGGTGGTAGCGGAGTTGCTGGTCGCGGTTGGCCGCGGCGTACGCCTGATCGGCCTCCGGTGGGTCGTACGCGCTGTAGAGGAACCCGGCGCCGTCGGGCAGCCAGGCGGCGGTCGAGAACTTCGACCAGGTGACCTCGTCGTCGAGTACCTCGCCCGTCGTCACCTCGATGACGCGCCACACGAGCCAGTCCGAGCCGGCGTCCGATCGGGCGAAGGCCGCCCGGGTGCCGTCGTCGGTGATCGCCAATCCCGACAACGAGGCGGTCCCGTCGTCGGTCCAGGTGTTGGGGTCGATCAGGACCTTCCAGTCCTCGGCCGCAGGGACGTGTGCCCGAGGTTCCGTGGGAGATGCGGGTGCGGTCCACAGCACGTCCTGGTCCTGCCGGCCGTCGTTGGCCAGCTGGAACCACTGATCCGCTTTGCGCCACGGTGCGCCGCGACGCGGGTGGTCCCACAGGCGTCCCAGGTGCTCCCGGAACGTGTCACGAGCGGGCAGGGCCACGAGGTGCTGCTCGGTACAGGCGGCCTGGGCGGCGACCCACTGCTGCAGCTCGGGATCGGTCGACGGCGCCTCCAACCACCGGTAGGGATCCTCGACCGTGTGTCCGTGCAGCTCATCGACCTGGTCTACCCGCCGTGTCTCTGGGGGACAGGAACCAGGATCGGAGCCAGCCGCACCCTGGACCGTGGCCGGGCCGGCGTTCGGGTCGGAGGGGTCGGCCGAGGGGCGGGGTGGGGTGGCAGGCACGGTTGGAGCCTCTCGTGGTGGCAGGTTCGTTCACCGCCGGGTGAGGCGCCACCCGGCGTAGCCGACGCTACTGGCTGGGACAGAGCCAGCCCGGACACACGGGCGGCCGTCGCCCGTCGGGCTCCGGATCGTGGATCCGCCGCAGCGTGTCGGGTTCGTCCGGTGTGGCGGTGGTTCCCGACACGGCATGGTGCCTGACACGGCACGGCGCCCGACACGGCGCCCGACACGGCGCTGAACCGATCATCGAGCGCTCTCCGGCGTTCGGCCGTACCCTCACTCGATCGGTTGGCCGCCATGACGGCCCCAGAGGACAGGGAGCCCCGTGCGCAAGGGACGGATCGACTACCGCATGCGGCGGCTCGCGGTGCTCCGCGACGTGCGCACCGGTGCCACGTCCCCGGACGACGTCTGCGACGCGCATCCCGAACTGGTCCGGGCGGCGCGCTACCTCGGCACCGCGATCGAGTCGGCGTGCCCGATCTGCGAAGAGACGCAGATGGTCCACGTCCACTACGTCTTCGAGGGCAAACGCGCTCGGACCCCTGGTGGTCGGGCCGTCCCACAGGACGCGCTGGTTCACCAGGTGGAACGGTTCGGTGAGCTCAACGTGTACGTGGTCGAGGCCTGCCTCGCCTGCCACTGGCACCACCTCGTCGAGTCCTACCTGTTGGTCGACGAGGACCCGGATGCCAGCCACGGTTGACGCTCGGGATGAGGCCGCGAGCTAACGGGGGATCATCAGCCCGACGAGGGCCAGGCCGATCCCCGCGACCACCACCCCCGGCATGGACAACACCAGCCAGCCGGTGACCACGGTGATCCCGCCCATCATCAGCAGTGCCGGACCGAGCACGCGTGCGGCATCGGCGTCGTCGTCATCCTGCTGCCCGGCGACGATCATGCGACCCGCCCGATCGACGTAGCCGCCCTGCGGCGCGTCGTACCAGCCGGGTGCGCTCCCTCCCAGCGCACGCACCTCTTCACGTTGCTCCTCGTCGAGCCCACGCATCATCTCGTCCCAGGACACGGAGAACTCTGTGCGCAGATCGTCGCGCCACTGGCTGTCGACGACGATCTCCGAGGCATCGTCATGGGGATGCACCGTGTGCGGGATCGAGCGGCGATCGAGGATCTGGGCGATCAGGTCACCGACCGCGGGATGGAACCGCCCGAGCCGTACGTCCATCTGTGGGATCGGGACGGGAACCTCCAGTTCGCCATCAGCCGGATCGATGAGGGGGACGCCGCAATCCGCGCAGCGCTCCACACCGGTTTCGTACTCGTCTCCACAGCTGGGGCATCGCATCGGCGGCAGGGTACTGGCGTCGACGGCGAGGTAGCGCCGCTACCGTCGTGAGGCAGCGACAAGGGAGCCCACGATGACCGAGCGCATCTACTCGACCGATCAGTACGCCCGTGAGGTCGCGGCGACGATCGTGGATGTCGATCCCGATGATGGGCGCGTACTCCTCGATCGCACGGTCTTCTACCCGGGTGGGGGTGGTCAGCCCCACGACCTCGGGGAGTTCACCCTCGGGGACGATCGGCTGCAGGTGGTGCGTGTGGCGGATGACCAACGTGGGGTGTGGCACTGGCTCGAAGGTGGCCTACCCAAGGTCGGCACCGAGGTACGCGGGGTCGTCGACTGGGACCGCCGGTACCGGTTGATGCGGACGCACACCGCGATGCACGCGCTGTGTGGTGTGGTGTGGGACCGCTACGCCTGGCCGGTCACCGGAGGCAACATGGAGCCCGGTGTCGGGCGGCTGGACTTCGAACTCCCCGATTGGGACCCCGAGGACAAGGCCAGCCTCGAGGAGGAGCTCAACACGCAGTTGGCCGCGGCCCGTCCCGTCGAGGTGTCGTTCCTCCCGCGCGAGCAGG
>SKNK01000251.1 GCA_007120565.1 Nitriliruptoraceae bacterium
CGACAGGACAGCGGTCAGCCAGAACCGGTCGCGGAACATCGCGGCGTGATCGCCGTGACCGGCGTGGCCGTCGTGACCGGCGTGGCCGTCGTGGGTGCCGGGCCCATCGTGGTCGTCGTGGCCCGCGTGGTCGTCGTGGCTGTGGTTGTCACCGCGGCCCTGGTTGCGGGCCGCCTTCGTGCGGTTGTCGGCGGTCATCATGGGTTCCTCCCGTGCCCGCGCCGTCAGCGCCGGGCCGGCTGCCCTACGCCCTCGGGGTGTAGCCCGCTTCCGTCAAGGTCTCGGTCACGGCATCGACATCGAGCACGGCCGGGTCGTAGGTAACCGTCGTGTGCTTCGTTTCGAGGTCCAGGACCGCGGACTCGACACCGTCGACGGTCGAGAAGGCTTCCGCGATGTTGGCCTTGCAGCCACCACAGGAAGCGGACGGCGTGTGCAGTTCGACGGTCTGCATCGGCAACTCCTCGTCGTCTGTCTCAGGTGATGGGTGCGCCGGATAAAAGGCTACCCCGGTAGGGTATCGAGGTGGGGCGAACTATACCCCCCCTGGGTACCCTGTCAAGGGGGTGCCGCTTCGATCGAGAGCAGCCGCACCCGTGAGCTGCGACGGCCTCCCGGTGCGACCGTGCAACCCCGGTGTCCGGGTAGCGCGGCTGTCCGCGGGTAGTGGGGTTGGTCAGGTGCAGTGTTGCGACCGTGCAACCCCGGTGTCCGGGTAGCGCGGCTGTCCGCGGGTAGTGGGGTTGGTCAGGTGCAGTATTGCGACCGTGCAACCCCGGTGTCCGGGTAGCGCGGCTGCACGACCGTTGCAGAGCCTCCGCGGCCGCCTCCGCGGCTTCAGCAGATGCGGGGGAGCTGCTCGCCGAGGGGCAGGTCGACCACGCGCCTGGCGCCGATCCCGGTCCGGGCGACCACGATGCCGTTGTGGTCGTCCACCACTTCGCCGACCACGACCGCCTCGTGCCCATGGGGGTGCGCATGCATCGCTTCGAGCACCGCGTCGGCCTGGTCGGCCGCGACGACCGCTACCAGCTTGCCCTCGTTGGCGACGTGGGTCGGGTCGAGCCCGAGGAAGCCGCAGGCCGCGGCGACATCCGGGGGGACGGGGACGTCACGTTCGACGTACTCGACCCCGACGTCGCCGGCCTCGGCGAGCTCGCAGAGCACGGCGGCGAAACCGCCCCGTGTCGCGTCGCGCAGGGCATGTACCCCCCCTGGTGCCGCGGCGAGCATCGTCTGGACGAGTCCGGTCAGCGGCGCCGAGTCGGTCTGGAGTTCGCTCTCGAACTCCAGACCCTCTCGCAGGCTCATGATCGCCATGCCGTGTTGGCCGATCGGTCCGCTGAGCACGACCTTGTCTCCGGGGCGTACGCGGTGCGGGCCGAGGTCGACGCCGGCAGCGATCACCCCGAACCCGGCGGTAGTGATCGTCATCCCACCACGCTCTCTGGCCTCGACGACCTTGGTGTCGCCGGTGGCCAACTGCACGTCGGCTTCCGTGGCGGCTCGGCCCATCGCTTCGGCGATACGCCCAAGGGTCGCCAGCTCGAGACCTTCCTCGAGGATGAACGCGGCGCTCAGCGCGACCGGAACGGCTCCGGACATCGCGATGTCGTTGACCGTGCCGTTCACGGCCAGGTCGCCGATACACCCGCCGGGGAAGATCAGTGGGGTAACGACGTAGCTGTCGGTCGAGAAGGCCAGCCGATCTCCGCCCGTCGGCATCGGCAGGATGACGCTGTCGTGCGACGGGTCGGTCGGGACCGCGCCGAAGGCCGGCCGGAATAGGTGCTCGATCAACTCCTGCGACAGCCGGCCTCCGCCGCCGTGCCCGGTCACGATCCGGTCGTGATCGCGTAGTGGCATGGGGCAGGTCCACGCCGTCGGGTCGACGGCGGTCGTTGCGTCCTGGTCCACCACGTTGGCTCCCTCTACCTCGGCGTTGCTGGGCGGGTGTTGCTCGGGCGATGTTGCCTCGGCCGCGTCGTTCACCGCGACGATCCCACGCTGCGACGTCGGCCCTTCAGGACTGCCCGGCCAGGTCCAACCGTCGGTACTGGTAGTAGGCGGCACACGCGCCCTCGGAGGACACCATCGTTGCGCCCAGTGGGTTGCGCGGTGTGCAGGTGGTGCCGAACTGTTCGCACTCGTTGGGGCGGATGATGCCCTGGAGCACCTCGCCGCTATGGCACAGCGGGGACTCCTCGACGTGCATGTCCGAGACCTCGAACCGGTGCTCGGCATCGAGGTCTCGGTACTTCTCCGCCAGCCGCCACCCACTGGCAGGGATCACCCCGATGCCGCGCCAGCCCCGGTCGCACACCTCGAACACGTCCTCGAGCACCGCCTGCGCGGCCTTGTTGCCGCCCCGCTCGACGGCGCGCGGGTAGGCGTTCTCGAGCTCCGCACGGCCGTCCTCGAGCTGGACGACGGCACGGCGGATGCCCTCCAGCACGTCCAGCGGCTCGAACCCGGTGACCACGATCGCGACGTTGAAGCGCTCGACCAGCGGGTCGTAGGCCTCGGTTCCCATCACCGTGCAGACGTGGCCAGCGGCCAGGAACGCATCGACCTGACTGTTGGGCGACGAGGCGATGGCGGCGATGGCTGGCGGCACCAGCACATGGCTGACCAGCATCGAGAAGTTGGTCAACCCACGTCGGCGCGCCTCCACCACGGTCATGGCGTTGGCTGGCGCGGTGGTCTCGAACCCGATGCCGAAGAACACCACCTCCTTCTCCGGGTTCTCCTCCCCGATCCGCACCGCGTCGAGCGGGGAGTACACGACCCGGATATCGCCGCCGTTGCTGCGGATCTGGAACAGATCGTTGCGGCTGCCGGGAACCCGCAGCATGTCGCCGAAGGAACAGAAGATCGTGTCGTCGCGCGCGGCGATCGCCAGGGCCTTGTCGAGGGTCTCCAGCGGGGTGACACAGACGGGACAGCCGGGCCCGTGGACCAGTCGGATCTTGTCGGGCAGCATCTGGTCGATGCCGTTGCGCACGATCGAGTGGGTCTGCCCGCCGCACACCTCCATCAAGGACCACGGTCGGGTCGTCGCCTGGTCGATCGCCTCGAGCTGCTGGCGGGCGAGGTCGGGGTCGTTGAACTCGTCGAGGTACTTCATGCCTTGGCCCCCGGTCCCCCCGGAAGGGGCTCAGCTGCTGGTTGAGGCGCCGCCTCCAGCGCTGGTTCGGGTGCCGGTTCCTCTCCGAGCTCTTCGGCGAGGTTGCCGATCGAGCGGATCAGCTCCAGGGTCTCGAGCGCCGAGGCCTCGTCGACCTTGGTGATCGCGAACCCGACGTGGATGAGGGCGTAGTCCCCGACCGTCGCGTCGGGTAGGTAGGCCAAGCAGACCTCGCGCTTGATCCCACCGAAGTCGACGGAAGCCATCGGGGTCCCCCGATCGTCGTGGATCTCCACGATCCGTCCTGGAACACCGAGGCACATCGTCGTCTCCTTCGGTTACACGTCGTTGCGGCCGGCATCGCCGGTCCGGCGAGCTGCCAAGACCGCGAGTTGGCCGTAGGCGAGTCCGCCATCGTTGGTCGGTACCTGCCGGTGGGTGAGCACGGTGCAGCCGATCCTCTCGAGGCGGGCGCGGGCCCGCATGGTCAGCCACGCGTTCTGGAAGACCCCGCCGGTCAGCCCCACCGTACGCGGCCCGCCTGCCGTTGCCACCCGTTCTGCGATGCTGGCGATCGCATCAGCGACGGCGAGGTGAAAGCCGGCCGCGATCGCGGCGGGATCGACCGCACCGAGCACGTCCGCCGCGATGGCGCGAAGCACCGGCTCGGGATCGATGGTCGCGCCAAGGTCGAACCGGTAGATCGGCGCGTCGCCGTCGTCGTTGCCGCGCTGGGTCCAGTCATCCGCCAGCCACTCGAGTTCGATCGCGGCCTGCCCCTCGTAGGTGATGTGTTGGCGCACGCCGATCAACGCGCTCACGGCGTCGAAGAGGCGACCAGCTGACGAGGTGGGGACGCAGGCGACGTCGCGATCGAGCTGTTGGCGCAGCAGGCGCTGTTCGGTCGGGCTCAAGGCTGCGACACAGGGCAACCGATCATCCCAGTCGATCCCCGCGGCCCACAGGTGTGCCAGCGCCATCCGCGCCGGGTTGGCAACCGCTGAGTCGCCGCCGGGCAGCGGGACCGACGACAGGTGGGTGTGGCGGGTCGCCTCGGCCTGGTTGGCGAGCAGCACCTCTCCACCCCAGACCGTGTCGTCCGTGCCGTAGCCCGTGCCGTCGAAGGAGAACGCGAGGACGACCTCGCTCGGGGGTAGCCCGTGCTCGGCGAGCAGCGCAGCCGCGTGGGCATGGTGGTGCTGGACGGGTTC
>SKNK01000224.1 GCA_007120565.1 Nitriliruptoraceae bacterium
CGTCCGCCGCAGTCCCCTGGATCGGAGCGTTCAACGCCATGCGCTCAGCCATCTGCCGTCGGTTGCGATTGTCGGACCGCAGGTCGGGTAGGTAGCGACGCCGGCCGAACAGGGTGGTCGTGTAGCCGTCACGAGCCGCGTCGGCGACCGCGGCATCGAGGAAGGAGCGCACCTTCGGGAAGCGCGCGAAGTAGGCGGAGACGATCTCCTCCGCTTCGTCCGGCGGGATCTGGAGCTGCTGCCCCAGCCCGTAGGCGGTGAGCCCGTACGCCAAGCCGTAGTTGACCGCCTTCGCGCGGTCACGCAACGCACCGTCGACGTCCTCGAGCGGCAGGTCGAAGACCTTGGCTGCGGTCGTCGCGTGGATGTCCTCGTGGGACCTGAAGGCGTCGAGCAGCCCCTCATCTTCGGAGAGGTGGGCCATGATCCGCAGTTCGATCTGCGAGTAGTCGGCGACGAGCAATGCCGTGAAACCCTCCCCCGGAACGAACGCCCGACGGATCTCCCGGCCCTCCTCGCGTCGCACCGGGATGTTCTGCAGGTTCGGGTGTGACGACGACAACCGGCCGGTCGCCGCGATCGTCTGCGACAGCGTGGTGTGGATCCGTCCCGTCTCGGGATCGACCAGCGGCGGGAGCGCGTCGACGTAGGTGGTCAGAAGCTTGGAGACCTCGCGCCACTCGAGGACGACCTCGACGATCGGATGCAGGCCGAGCAGCGCCTGCATCGCGGAGGCATCGGTCGAGTACCCCGTCTTGATCTTGCGGGTCTTCGGCAGCTCGAGTTCCTCGAAGAGGACCTGCTGCAACTGTGGCCCCGACCCGATGTTGAAGGGTCGGCCAGCGTGATCGTGGACCTCCCGTTCCAGTTCCTGGAGGCGGGTCGCGAGGCGATCACGAAGCTCGTCGAGCACGTGCAGGTCGATGGCAACACCGGCGCGTTCCATCCGGGCGAGCACCGGCGCCAAGGGCACCTCGATGCGGTCCGAGAGGTCCCGCTGGCCGCGCTCATCGATCTGAGCGCCGAGGTGGTCCGCGAGCTCCAGGATGGCCTGGGCACTGAGGGCTCGCTCCTCCCACGGGTCCTCGTCGTCGACCGGCAGGGCGAGTTGGTCCGCGTCGGCGGCTTCGGTCGCTTCGCTGGTGATCGTGCGTTGGAGGTGCTGCATCGCCAGGCGTTCGAGGTCGAAGGTTCGCTGCTCGGGGTTGAGCAGGTAGGCGGCGAGTTCGGTGTCCAAGCTGACGCCACTGATGGTCCACCCCCGGGAGTGGACGGCGTGATCCAACGACTTGAGGTCGTGGGTCACCTTGGGTCGGGTCGGATCGGTCAACAGCGCGGTCAGCGCCTCGAGGTCCTCGGGGTCGAGCACGTCGATCGTGGCCGCCGCCGGATCTCGACCTACCGCCGCCAGGGCAAGGGCGGTCCAGCTCACATGCGGAGGTCGATCGGCGCTGACGGCCAGCACCGCGACCGGACCCTCGACATCGTCCAACCACGTCGCCAGGTCCCCCGCCTCGAGCCGGACCGGGGTGCCTTCGAACCCGGCCGCGGTCGCGGCCTCCTGCTCACCGAGCACCTCCTCGACGAACCGGTCGTACAGGGCGCGGAACTCCAACGTTCCGAACAGTTCGCGGACAGCTGCCGTGTCGATCTCGCCCATCCGCAGGTCCGCGACGTCGAACTCCACCTCGACGTCCCTGCGCAGTTTCATGATCGACAGGTTGGCGCGGACCTGGTCCTCGTGTTCGGCCAACATCGCCGGGACCTTCTTGCCGGCCACCTCGTCGAGGCGGGCGTAGAGGTCGTCGATGTCGCCGAAGTTGGTGACCAGCTTCGCGGCCGTCTTGTCCCCGACGCCGGGCACGCCCGGCAGGTTGTCGGAGTTGTCGCCGCGCAGGGCCGCGAGCTCCACGTAGCGGGTGGGGGGAACGCCGTAACGGTCCTGCACCGCCTCCGGGGTCATCTCCGCCATCTCGGAGATGCCGCGCAGGGTGTACAGAACCGTGAGATCGTCGGACACCAACTGCATCGAATCGCGGTCGCCGGTGACGATGTAGGCGTGGAAGCCCTCACCGATCGCGCGCTCCGCCATGGTCGCAAGCACGTCGTCAGCTTCGACGCCCTCGAGTTCGACGACGGGGATGTGCAGCGAGGCCAGCACCTGCTTGATCAGGTCGACCTGCGGCCGGAACTCATCGGGCGGGGCGGCGCGGTTCGCCTTGTACTCAGGGAAGGCGGCGGTGCGCGCGACGTCGCGACCCTTGTCGAACGCGACCGCGATCGCGTCGGGCTCTCGATCACCGAGCAGCTTGATCAGCATCGAGGTGAAGCCGTACACCGCGTTGGTCAGCTGCCCGGTCTGGGTCCGCAGCGTGTCCGGCAAGGCGTAGAAGGCCCGGTAGGCCAAGCTGTGCCCATCGAGCAGGAGGATCGATCTGCGCTCGTTCGCCACGCTGCACTCCTTCCCGGGCCAGGATCACTACCGGGCCACGACCACCGACGCCGTCCTCGTGGGAGGCCGTTGGACTCCGGTTGCGGTCCCCCGGATCAAGGAGGAAGCCTAGTGCCGGGAGCTCGGCGTACCCTCGGACCCCGTTCGCTCCCGACCACTCCCGTCGCTCCCGAGGTTCACGGTGTCTGACTCCCCCTACGTCATCGATGTCGATGAGGCCGGTTTCCAGGAGCAGGTGATCGACCGTTCCCACCAGTTCCCCGTGGTCGTCGACCTCTGGGCGGAGTGGTGCGGACCCTGCCGGACCCTCGGCCCCATGATCGAAGCCGCGGTCACGGCCAGAGACGGCGAGGTGGTGCTCGCGAAGGTTGATGTCGACGCGAACCCACGCATCGCCCAGAGTCTGCGCGTCCAGGGGATCCCCCAGGTCTTCGCCTTCAAGGACGGCAAGGCGGTCTCGCAGTTCACCGGCGTGATACCCCAACCACAGCTCGACACCTTCCTCGATGACCTCATCCCGACGGCGGCCGACCGTGCCGTCGCCCTGGCGGCGGACCTCCCCTCAGACGACGCCGAGGTAGCGCTCACCCGCGCCCTAGAAGGTGAGCCGGACCACCTCGGCGCAGCTGTTGCACTGGCGAAGCTGGTCGTCGAGCGCGACCCCGACCGTGCTCGCGCACTGGTGGGTCCCCATCGCCCCGACCCCGCAGCGGAAGCCGTGCTCACCCAGGCGTCACTGGCCAGCGACGGCCATGGCGACGTTGATGCCCTACGCGCTGCGGTGGCTGCGGGGCCAGAGGACGGCGCAGGGCGGCTCGCCTTGGGACGGGCGCTGGCTGCCCGAGGCGAGCACGACGAAGCGCTCGAGCACCTGCTCGCGGCGGTCGAGGCCGGCGGCGAGACCAAGGACGAAGCTCGGGAACAGCTGGTCGGCCTGTTCGGCATCCTCGGCGATGATCCCCGGGTCCCGGCCGCACGAGCCCGACTGTCGCGCGCGCTGTTCTGACCGGTCGTCGGACCAGCCGACGGGTTCAGCGCACGAGCTGCAGGAACCGGCGGGTCCGCTCGTGTTTCGGATCGACGAGGATCTCGCTTGGCGGCCCTTCCTCGACGACGATCCCGTCGTCCATGAAGACCACGCGGTCGGCGACCTCGCGAGCGAAGCCCATCTCGTGGGTCACGACCATCATGGTCATCCCCTCGTTGGCGAGGTCGCGCATCACGCTGAGGACCTCCCCCACCAGTTCGGGGTCGAGGGCTGAGGTTGGCTCGTCGAACATCATCATGTCGGGATCCATCGACAGCGCCCGCGCGATCGCGACCCGCTGCTGCTGCCCGCCAGACAGGTGTGCCGGGTAGGCATCGATCTTGTCGGACAGCCCAACACGGTCGAGGTTGGCCTTCGCGACCTCGATCGCCTCGCGCTTCGAACGCTTCCGCACCCGTTGCTGAGCGAGTGTCAGGTTCCGCAGCACCGACAGGTGCGGGAACAGGTTGAACGACTGGAAGACCATGCCGATGCGGCTCCGCAGGAGGTCGACGTCGGCATCGGGGTCGGTGATGTCCTCGCCCTCGATCAGGATCGACCCCGAGTTCGACTCCTCCAGGCGGTTCACGCACCGCAGCAGGGTCGACTTGCCGGACCCGGACGGCCCGACGACACACACCACCTCGCCGTGCCCGATCGTGAAGTCGATCCCCTTCAGCACCTCGAGGGTGCCGAAGGACTTGTGGAGGTTGCGGACCTCGATCGCGTACGCGCCCTTCGTCCGCTCCACAGGCGTGCCTCCTCGGCAACTCATCGGCCTGCGGGAGCCTACTCCACCGCTGCCATCGTCACCGGTTGCCAACCTGGCCGTAACCTGCCCGGAACA
>SKNK01000235.1 GCA_007120565.1 Nitriliruptoraceae bacterium
CGAGCGCGAACTGATCTCCGAGGAGGTCGTGCGTGAGCCGTCGACGCGTGTCGTCCTGGTCGGTACGAAGGTCCCACCGCCGGCGCCAACCACCCGTTCCGCTCCCAGCGGGGTTCCGTCCGCGGACGATCCCGTGTGGAACCGGTTGGCGCAGTGCGAGGCCAACGGCAACTGGCAGAACATCTCGGCCAACGGGATGTACTACGGCGGGTTGCAGTTCCACCCGCAGACCTGGCGCTCGGTCGGCGGAAGTGGCATGCCTCACGAGGCGTCCCGAGCCGAGCAGATCCATCGTGCACAGCTCCTGCTCGCCAAGCCCTGGGCTACCTGGGGTAACCAGTGGCCCGCATGCTCGCGGCGGCTAGGCCTGAGCTGACCTGGTCGTAGGCTGCACGTCAGCCACCGTGACCAGGACACCTCCGATCAGCGACCCATTGACGCCGACCCAAGCACGTCGGCTCCTCGCCGAGCACGGCCTCGCGCCGCGTCGCTCGGCGGGGCAGAACTTCGTCGTCGACCCCAACACCGTGCGGCGCATCGTCGCCGCGGCTGATCTTCACCCAGACGACACCGTGGTGGAGATCGGTCCAGGGTTGGGGTCGTTGACGTTGCCCCTAGCGGACGAGGTCCGCCGGGTCGTCGCGATCGAGATCGACGCGGGTCTGGTGGTGGCACTGCGATCGCGACTGGACGACCGCGACGACATCGAGGTGGTCCACGCTGACGCGATGCGTGTGGATCTCGGCGAACTCGTCGGAGCTGGCGGTGCGCGGCTGGTCGCGAACCTGCCGTACAACCTGGCCACACCCCTGCTGGTTCACGCGATGTCCTCACCCGTGATCGAGGACGCCCTGGTGATGGTCCAGCGTGAGGTGGGTGAGCGATGGTGTGCCGCCCCCGGTGATCCCCTTCGTGCCGGCATCAGCGTCAAGCTCGAGTTGATCGCGGAGGTCGAGGTCGCCTTCACGATCTCGCGAGCCGTCTTCCTGCCCGTCCCCAACGTCGACAGCGTCATGGTTCGCGTGCGGCGGCGCGCGGATGCACCCGACTCCGAAGAGCAGCGTGAGGTCGTTGAACTGGTCGAGGCGGCCTTCGCGCAACGTCGCAAGACGTTGCGCAACACCCTGCGGCGAGTGGTTGACCTCGAGGTGCTCGAGCCCGCAGCGGCTGCAGCGGACGTCGACCTGAGTGCCCGCGCCGAGACCCTCTCGACCGCGGCGTTCCGTCGGTTGGCCGGGGAGCTGCGGAGGGCGAAGGGCTTCGCCTGACACCGGCGTGTCCCCGCGGCGACGGGGGCACCGCCGTGGCCCCGTAGGATGGTGCGGTCGTTTCGGCGGACCGGTGCATCTCAAGCGGCCCCGGAGGGAGACCGGCGGACGACGATCGTCATCGGCGACGTGGATCGACGGCAAGCGGAGTGGGAGGGACGAGGTGGCAGCGACGGGAGGCACGAAACACGCCTGCGTGCGCGTTCGTGTGCCGTCCAAGGTCAACCTGTTCCTGTCGATCCGAGGGGAACGCCCGGACGGCTACCACGAGGTGATGACGGTCCTGCAGACCGTCTCGATCTACGACACCATCCGTGCCGAGCTGGTCGGCCCTGCTGCCGCGCACCCAGCCTCGCGGCGCTTCATGGAGCTGGCGTTCACGCAGGAAGCCACCGACGGGGTGCCCTCCGACGGCAGCAACCTCGCGGTTCGCGCGGCGAAGGGGTTGATGGCAGCGACCGGTGTCGGCTCCGCAGACCACGACGGCCAAGCCGATGTGCCGCTCACCCGGATGCATCTGAGCAAGCGCATCCCGGTTGCCGCCGGTATGGCGGGCGGGTCGGCCGATGCAGCTGCGGCACTCGTCGCTCTGAACGATCTGTGGAGTGTCGAGCTCGACCGCGATGAGCTCCGAGAGATCGCGGCCGAGCTCGGCGCGGATGTGCCCTTCTGCGTGACCGGTGGCACCGCTCTGGCAACGGGGACAGGAACCGCAACGGCGCAGGTCCTCACCCGCGGTGTGTACGCCTGGGTGGTCGGCATCAGCGACGATCCGTTGTCAACGGCCGACGTCTACCGGGCGCATGACCAGGTGGCCGACGATCGCACCTTCGAGCCGGACGCGGTGCTCCAGGCGCTGCGAACCGGTGACGCCGAGGCCCTGGGAGCTGCGCTCCACAACGACCTCGAGGCAGCGGCGTTCCACCTCAGGCCCGATCTCGTCGACGGCAAGGAGGCTCTGCTCGACGCTGGAGCGCTCGGCGCGATCGTCAGCGGCTCCGGGCCCACACTGGTCGGTCTGGCTTCGTCTGCGCAACACGCAGCGGCGATCGCTGGCGAGGTCCGACATCGGTTCGACCGTGTCGAGGTGGCCCTGTCGCCCGCAGGTGGCCCGGAGATCATCTCGGGGTAGGCCCCGCTGCGGGCAACCACCCGCTTCGCCCGGGTGGTCACGACGCGGCGGGGTCAGCAGCGGAGGGGAGTCCAGGGGCAACGACGACCTGCGTTACCCTCCGTCCGGCGCTACGCGCCGGTGGGGGGTGGTGTAGCAGGCAACACGCCGGCCTTTGGAGCCGGAATCCAGGGTTCGATCCCCTGCCCCCCAGCCACCAGGGAAGGTCGCAGACCCCTCCTGTCCGCGCACGAGAGTGGAGGTGGACGCGATGCGGCCCACCAAGGCCCGGTGATCTCGCACGGGAGGCGCTCGATGTCACCATCGTTGCGACGCCTGGTTGCCGCGTTCGAGCTCACCGACGAGCTCGCCGCATCGCTCGAGGCGCCTGGCCTCAATGCCCGCAACGGTGCCGCGCGCTCGAACACGATCGGCAGCCAACTGTGGTGCGTCGTCGGAGCACGAGAGAGCTATGCACGAGCGATCGAGTCGGGCACCTGGGTGGGCTTCTCGTGCAGCTTGGAGGAGCCCCACTCGCCGGATGCGGTGCGAGCCTCCCTCGCGGGCGCTCAGCGGGTCCTTCTCGAGGCGGTCGAGGGACCTGAGCAGCTCACCGAAGCCCAAGAGAGCTTCCTTCTCGACCTGCTCGAACACGAGGTTCAGCACCACGGTCAGTTGATCCGGTACTTCTACGCCAACGATCTGCCGTTCCCGACGGCCTTCGGGCGCCGCTACGCCCTCCGTTGATCGAGGGTGCTGAGGACGACGAAAGCGTGCTCGGACGCCAGATCAGGAGGTCGCGCTCAGGCGCGGTACCGCTCGAGCGCGGCAGGACGGCCGCGACCGTGGTCCCGCCCATCACTGCGCGATGACCGCGTGATCGGGCCAACGCTGCTCGTGACCTTCGTCCCTGACGGTGACGCCCGAGGTGGGACACGCTGGATGGGGACGTGACTGCGCCCCAGTTTGGCGGTGGTGATCGTGGAACTGACCAAGTCGCGCATCGTGGGGCTGGGGGTGTTCGTCGTCGCACTCGCCGTCGCGCTGTTCCTCGTCGTCGATGGTCCATCGGACGGCCGTCCAGACGCCGATGGTGTCGTGGCGGTCGTGGTTGAGGGGTTCGTCTTCTCCCCTGCACAGCTGACGCTTCCAGCTGGCCAGCCGGTCACGCTCGTGATCGATAACCGCAACGAGTTCATCCATCACCTCACGGTCGGTCGGAGCGCAGTGGAGGAGGACGGGCGGGCGGTCGGCTTCGAGGAAGACCTGTTCGCCGGGGTCAGCGTCGTCGCGGATCCGCCGCGCGCTTGGCTCCCCCCGACACCCACCGTCGACACGGTGACCCTCAACCTGCCGGCCCGAAGCACCGTGACCTACCGGTTCACGCTGCCGGAGGACCGGGTCGGGACGTGGCAGATCGGCTGCTTCGTCGGACGTGGCTGCGAGACCCGTATCTCCCCCGAGGCGGAGGTCCGGGTTGAGTGACCGCTGGCCGCGTATGGCTGGCGGCTCGGCGTGACCGAGACCTCCGGACCGTTGCTCGCCGTCGGCAAGAGCGTGGGGTACGGGCGGGGTCTTTCGTGGGATCCACAAGCCGGGGCCGTTGACGTTGTCATCACCAGGTGTGAGGGTCGATCCGATGGGCACGGCGCGGCCGAGGGCGGTCGGCGAACCACCTCGAGGAACGGGAGCCCCATGACCCAGCGCACCGTACGAGAGCGCAACATCCGAACGAACCGTGGTTCGATCCGTGTCCGGGAGACCGAAGGGGGCACGACCCCGGTGGTCATGGTCCATGGCAACTGTTCGTCGTCGGCGTTCTTCGCCCGACTGCTCGCTGATCTCCCCGAGGAGCTG
Organism: Nitriliruptoraceae bacterium; assembly: GCA_007120565.1. Lineage (GTDB taxonomy): Bacteria > Actinomycetota > Nitriliruptoria > Nitriliruptorales > Nitriliruptoraceae > CSSed11-175R1. The sequence goes on from SKNK01000235.1 coordinate 4,237, forward strand.
TACGGCATCGCGCTCGATCAGCGTGGCTTCGGGGACACCGAGCCACTACCGATCGACGCCACCCGGGGGGTGGGTGACC
>SKNK01000234.1 GCA_007120565.1 Nitriliruptoraceae bacterium
GTTCGCCCGCTGCGGCCCCGTCGTCGCCTTCGCGTCCGAGCACGTGCAGCAGCGAGAGGGGCTCGGAGGCCACCAGCTCGGCCCGCTGTTGTTCGTCGAGCGCATCGGCGGGTGGCGGGATCACCCGCTCGGCGACCTGCTGGTCAACCAGATGCAGATCGACGCGCTGCAGCTCGAGGGTCATCGCAACGTCCGCGTCAGGAGGTCCTCGTTCACGCAGTTCGGGCGCTCATCCCGTTCGAAGGCTTCCAGGGCATCCACCACCCCGTCCGCGACCGCATGCTGCGCTTGCTGCGTCGACGCTCCGATGTGGTGGGTTCCGTGGACCCTCGGATGTCGAGCCAACTCGAGGTCGATCGGCGCCTCAGGTTCGGAGGGCTCCTCCGGATACACGTCGAGTCCGACCAGCAGCTGCTTGTCCTCGATCGCCTCGAGGAGAGCGGCGGCGTCCACCAGGTCGCCACGCGAGGTGTTGAGCAGGATCGTCCCGGGCCGCACGTGTTCCAGGAGCGAGGGTCCGATGATGCCGCGGGTCGTCTCAGCCGCTGGGAGGTGGAACGACAGCACGTCGCAGGAGGTTGCCAGCTCGCGCAGGTCCGCAACGAACCGCACACCGATGTCGTCGGCCCGGCGTTGGCGATCGGGGTCACGGTTGCGGCCGCCGACCGCGTGGACCTGAGCACCGAAGGCGGCCACGCGTTCCGCGAAGGCCAACCCGATCTGGCCGAGTCCGATCACCCCGACGTCCCGGCCCGCGATGCCTCGCGCTTGTTTCGCGTAGTAGCCCTTGCGCCAGCTCCCGGCGCGCAGATCGGCGACCTGCTCTGGCAGTTGTCGGTCGAGGCTCAGCAACAAGCCGATGGCCAACTCCGCGACCGCCGCCGCGTTGCGTCCGGGCAGGTTGCACACGGCGACGCCTCTCTCCCCCGCCGCGGCACGGTCGATCGTGTCGGTCCCCGCGCCAGCGCGGAGGACGAACCTCAGCTGGTCCGCTGCCTCCAGGGCCTGCGCGGTCACCTTGGTGCTGCGCACGACCAGCGCCTGCTGTCCCGCCAGCTCGTTGGCCAACCGCTCGGCGGTCAGGCTGGGCTCGTACCGCAGGTCGTGCCGAGCATCCAACGCGGCCACGTGATCCTCCGGCAGCCGATCTGCAACGAGCACGCGCATGCGTTTCTCCTCCCACCGAACGGTTCAGGCTGGGCTGGTCAGGCCAACCGGCTCCGCAGTTCCTCGACGAAGCCGGGGTGCTGACCCGCAGCCACCCCGAGCGCCACCTCTCCCTCGAGCGGTTCCCCCTGCTCGAGGAGGAAGCTCACGACCTCGCGTGCCACCGTCAGCGGCGGCACGCCATGGAGCCCCAACCCGCGGCGCGTGTGGTGCGGCAGCGTCGCGGTGACCTGGCGCCCATCACCCAACAGGACCCGGAAGGTCTCCGGGCCGGTCTGTAACAAGGTCGGGGTGTCCATCCCTCTCGACCGTAGCGGCCGGTGTTGCACGGCCACCCTGACCGTGCGTCAGAAGCCCAGCAGGCGCAGAACCAGACAGGATGCCGTCCGTCGCCGTATCGGGGTCACACCGACGCCGCAGCGCGACCCACCAACCCCACTGCCGAGCGCCCCAGGCGCCGGCCGCCGCACCGGGGTCACACCGACGCCGCAGCGCGACCCACCAACCCCACTATGACGAGCCCCTGCGGCATCCAGCGCGGTTCCGAGAGTCACGCGGCCAGGACGCCCTCCAGGGCGAGGAGGTGGCGCTTGCGCTCCAGGCCTCCGGCGTAGCCCGTGAGGCTGCCGTTCGAGGCGATGACCCGATGGCAGGGCACGACGATGGCCACCGGGTTGCGTCCGATGGCACCGCCGACCGCGCGAGCGGCCGTTGGGCGGCCGACCCGGTGAGCGATGTCGTGATAGGTGGTCGTTCGCCCGTAGGGGCAGTCGAGGAGCGCCTCCCACACCTGGCGTTGCAGGTCAGTACCGCGCAGGTCGAGGGGGAGGTCGAACTCCACCTCTTCGCCCGCGAAGTACGCGTCGATGGCCGACGCCACCTCACGGAAGGGTCCTGCGTCAGCGCGCCAGTCCGTCCCGATAGGCGCGGCACCGCGGTGCTCCGGGAAGGTCAGCGAAGCCAGCCCGTCGCCCAGGTCGGTCGCCAGCAGATCGCCGATCGGGGTCGGGATCTGGGTGTAGAGCACCATGTCGCGGTCCTTCGTCCTCATCAGGCGGCCCGCCGCTCGGCAACCGCGTTCGTCCAGAGGTGTTGGGCGGCGTAGGCCCGCCACGGCCGCCATCGTTCGGCCCGGGCTCGGAGTTGAGCGGCGTCGTCTCCCAGCCCGAGCCGCGCTGCAACCTGCCGCAGCACGAGATCGGTCTCGGGGAAGGCATCGGGATCGGCGAGCCCGCGCAAGGCGACCTCCTCGACCGTCCACGGTCCGATGCCAGGCACGGCGGCCAAGGACGCGCGTACCACGTCGCGATCGGCCCCGATGCGCAGATCGATGTCCCCAGCGGCGACCTCGATCGCCAGATGCCGCAACGCCCGCTCGCGCCGGGTCGTCAGCCCGAGCCCCGCGAGGTCGGCCTCAGCGAGTTCCTCAGCGGAGGGGAACCGGCGGGTGACCTCTTCGATCGGGTGGTCGAGCACACCGCCGGTTCGGGCCACCAACCGGGTCCAGAACCGGCGTGCCCCGGCGAGACTGACCTGCTGTCCCAGGAGGGTCCGGACGGCGGCTTCGAACGGGTCCGGGTAGCTGGGCACGCGGATCCCTGGCGCTGCAGCCACCAGTGGTGCCAGGACCGGGTCGGCGGCGAGGTGCGCGTCGACGGCCTCCGGATCGGCATCCAGATCCAGCATCCTCCGCGACCGGTCGACCGCGGCGGTCAGGTCGCGCAGGTCGGTCAGGTGCAGGTGGGCTTGCACGTGATCGGAGCGCATCGCGAACTCGACCACCCCCTCGCCCCGCGGCAGAGCCAGTGAGCGGCGGTAGAACCCCTGCGCGCACACCTGCTCCACCCCGTCGATCGCGCGGACGGCGAGGTGGTCGGTGATCAGCCACGACGCGATAGGCCGACGCAAGGGAAGGCGCAGCCGGAGCGTGCTGCTTCCGATCGACGCGCCGGAACGCGCCCGGCGACGCAACTCGGTGGGCGTCAGGTCGAAGACCTCTCGGACGGTGTCGTTGAACCGGCGGAGGCTACGGAACCCGGAGGCGTACGCGAGCTCCGTGAACGGCATCGCCGTCGATTCGATCAGGGTCCGAGCGGTCTGGGCACGTTGCGCACGAGCGAGAGACAGGGGCCCGGCACCGACCTCGGCCCGCAACTGACGGTGGAGGTGTCGCGGCGTGTAGCCGAGCCGCCTCGCCAACCCTTCGACCCCATCACGATCGACGACCCCGTCGGCGATCAGCCGCATGGCACGACCGACGAGATCGGCACGCTGATCCCACTCGGGCGATCCGGGCGAGGTATCGGGCCGGCATCGCTTGCAGGCCCGGAAGCCCTCACCTTGTGCCGCGGCGGAGGTCGAGAAGAAACGCACACGGTCGCGCCGTGGTGTCCGCGCGGGGCAGCTCGGGCGGCAGTAGATCCCGGTGGTGGACACCGCGACGATGAACCACCCGTCGTACCGGGGGTCGCGCGCCTGGAGTGCCGCGTAGCAGCGGTCGGGGTCATCGATCATGCCCGGAGGTTGCCACCTCGACGTGCCTGCCGCTCGCCGGAATCGGACATGGCTACGGTGCGCACCCCACGGGGCGATGGCGAGGTGGTCGGGATGGAACACATCGAAGCGACACAGGTGCGGCGCGAACTGAGCATGGTCGCGGCGATCGACGCTCTCGAGGCCGCGATCCGGGCGCGGGGATTCGCCGACGCACCCCAGCGCATGCACCTGCACGATGGCGCTCGCGACCTGCTGGTGATGCCTGCGGTCGACCAGGGGTGGGCGGGGACCAAGTTCGTCTCGCTCGACCGCGACAACCCCGGCCGCGGCCTGCCGTTCGTGAACGGGGTGTACACCCTGCTTGGACCACCGGGGCTTCTGCCTCGCCTCACGATCGATGCTCCCGCGCTGACCGAGATCCGCACGGCCGCGGTGTCTGGGCTGGCGACCCGCCACCTGGCGCGACCGGATGCCTGCCGGCTGATGATCCTCGGCACCGGCGTCCAGGCACGATCGCACCTGATCTCGATGAGCGCCGTGCGTCCGCTTGAGGAGGTGGTGATCGTCGGGCGAACCCGAGAGGCAGCGGAACGGTTGGTTGCCGAGGTGGCTGAGGACACCTCCGCGA
>SKNK01000245.1 GCA_007120565.1 Nitriliruptoraceae bacterium
GCGATGCGCGGTTCGTCGAGGAGGTCGAGGGCGCCGGATACTTCACCGTCGCGGAGGCACTCGCGAACGCGGGGAAGCACGCCGAGGCCTCGCAGATCGACGTCAGTCTGGCGCGTGACGCCAGCACGTTGCGGATCACGGTCAAGGACGACGGAGGTGGGTTCGACGTCGCCTCGGCGTTCGGCGACGGGTTGGCGAACCTCGCCGAACGCTTGGCCGCCCTCGGCGGCAACCTCGACGTCGCCAGCGAGCCCGGGCGTGGAACCACGATCAGCGCCCGTATCCGGGTCGCCGATGCCTGAACCGCTCCGGATCGTGATCGCCGAGGACCACTACCTGGTCCGGGAGGGGGTACGCCGCGCACTGGAGGACGGCGGCGACGTCGTCGTGGTCGCCGCGGTCGGAACCGCCCTCGAACTGGAGGCTGCGGTCGAAGGGCACCGACCGGACGTCGTGGTCACCGACATCCGTATGCCTCCGACCCATCACACCGAGGGCATCGAGGCAGCCCACCGGCTGCGGGCGGCGTACCCCGACCTCGGTGTCGTGGTCCTCTCGCAGTACGCCGAGGCGACCTACGCGTTCGAACTGCTCGGCGCAGGCACCGCTGGCCTTGCCTACCTGCTCAAGGAACGTGTCGCCGACCCCGCACAGCTCGTCCACGCGGCGCACGAGGTGGCGCGGGGCGGGTCGGTCGTAGATCCCGACGTTGTCACCGCCCTGGTCACCAGCAACGCCCAGCAGCGTCGTTCGCCGATGGCGCAGCTGACCGACCGCGAACGGGATGTGCTCGAGCGGATGGCGCAAGGTCGGACCAACGCGGCGATCGCCGACCACTTGAGCCTGTCGGAGTCCTCGATCGAGAAGTACGCCACTTCGATCTTCGCCAAGCTCGGGCTCACCGATGAGCCGCAGACCCATCGGCGGGTCGCCGCGGTCATCACCTTCCTGCGAGACGCTGGTCGGGCCAAACCTCTCTGATGTCGCCGGCCAGACCGGTCGCTGGCGCTCTCGGGCGATCCACGGCGAGGGCGGCGACGTACCTTGAGGTGATGACCACCTCTGGACCGGACCTCCCCGCCGCCCGCAGCCGCGCCATCGCGTGGCATGCACTTGGTGTCTTCCTGATCGTCGCCGGGATGGGCCATCTCGTCGCGCCGGACGAGTTCCTCGCGCAGGTGCCCCCGTGGCTGCCCGGCTGGCTCCCGAACCCTTCGACGATCGTGTTGCTCTCCGGACTCGTCGAACTCGCGCTGGGAGCGTCGGTCCTGCTGCTGCGGCGCCGTCGTCGTGTACTCGTCGGCTGGATCATCGCCGGGTTCTTCCTGGTCATCTTCCCGGGGAACATCAGCCAGGCCGTGACCGGAACCGATGCCTTCGGTCTCGAGTCAGCGACGGCCAGGGTGGTGCGTCTGGCGTTCCAGCCCCTCCTGATCGCGTGGGCGCTGTGGGCCAGCGGTGCGTGGTACGCCTGGCGTCGGGTCAGCAAGCCTCAGCAGCCGACATCGCGGGGCTCCGCTGCAGGTACGCCTCCAGGCGGCTGAGCTCGGTGCTGGGGGCGATACCCGCACGTTGGAGGGCTCCGCGACCCTCAGCGAGCAACTGCAACGCTCGGGATCGACGGCCCTGTTCCGCCAAGAGCCGCGCAGCCGCGAGGTAGCGGTCCTCGGCGATCGGATCCCGTTCCAACGCCGCCAGCAACGAACGGATCGCATCGTCGATCCGGCCGTCGCCTGCGGTCTCGTCGGCGACGGCGTCATGCATCGCGAGGGCCTGTAGCTCGAGTTGTCGCCGCGCCGGCTCAGCCCACTCCCGGTAGCCGAGGCTCGGGACAGCCTCTCCCCGGTACAGCTCCAGTGCAGCCGCCGCCGACCGTTCACGGTTCGCGGCGGGGTCATCGGCCTGGCGGCAGAAGCTCAGGAACTCCTCGGCGTCGACCGTCACGCTCGAGCGGAGCCGCAACAGGTCGTCGTGCCGTTCGATCAGATCTCCGAGGTCGCGACGCGTGCGACGGAGCACGGTCCGGAGTCGCTCGCGGCCCCGTGCAGGTTCGGTGTCTGGCCACAACGCTTCGATCGCCTGGTCGACCGTGCTCAGTCGGTCGTTGAGGGCCAGGAACGCGACGAGCTCTCCGGGGCGTCCTGACGGCTCGATGACCTCGTGCCCAACCTCGATGGTGAAACCGCCGAGCACGTTGAGGTGCGTGCGGGGTGTCGCGTCACGGGCGCTCGCAGAGCTCCGCTCGGCGAAGGGAAGGAGCAGGTGAGCGATCCGAGGTTCGTGGATCAGCGGCAGGTCGGGATACCCCAGCTGGGCCGCCTCCTCGAAGGCCGCGGCGGCGAGGGCCTGGGTTCGCTGGTCGCCCGCCTCGTGACAGGCGAACGCGTGGAGCAGGGTGACCCGCCAGCGGTCGCGAGGTTCGACCCGGCTACCGCCGTCGAGTTCGGCGAGGACGGTCTCCGCACGGGCGAGGTCGCCCGAATGAGCAGCCACCACGAACGCAGCCGTTGTGACCAGATCGGTGGTACCCGGATCCCGCTTGCGGGCCTCAGCGAGCAGGCGCTCCGCGTCGTCGAGAAGGCCGACTCGGGCCAGCAGTTGGGCGGCGTCGGCCCGGAAGAACGCCCCATCGCTGGTATCGACGATGACGTCGGATCGTTCGACCGCTCGACATGCCGCCCAGGTTGCCTCGGCATCGCCCTGCTGTGACGCCATCCTGGCTGCGGCCCACCGGGTGAAGGCCGCGGCACGCTCGTTGCCCAGGGTCCCGATCGCGTTGGTCGTCCGGCGCAGTTCGGCGAGCACCGCCTGAGCTTCGGCGTACCGCCCGAGGTCCACCAGGACGAACGCGCGGTAGGGCAGGATCGCGACCCGCATGGTGACGCTGCTCGGAGCGGCGTCCAGAGCCTGGTCGAGTTGCTCGAGCGCCGCGTCGTACCGCCCGAGAGGGATCGACGCGAACGTCGCGGCGATCACGCGGTTGGCGACCGCATGGGTCAGCGCCCCCTCGCGCTGGAACGCCTGAGCGGCCTCGTCGAGCCGCCGAGCACCGACGCGGAGGGCGGCGGCCGTGCGTCGGCTCGCCGTGGCCCGTCCGACGCCACCTAGCAGCCGCGCCCGCGCCATCGGGGGGAGGTCGGGCCGCGCCAGCAGCTCCTCTGCCTCACCGACCAAGCGGTCATCGTTGTGGGCCACGGCCCGCATCGTGAGGTCGGCGGCGTGAACCTCCAGGGCCTCGGGGTCGTGGTCGGCATCGCTGCCGCGCTCCTCGATCAGACGAGTGGCGCGCTGGATCGACTCGGCGTACGCCTCGGAGTGGCCGGCGACGATGTAGGAGTCGGCGAGGTCGATCAGGATCCGGGGGTGGGCGGCGAGGAGACGATGGGGCAGCGCCGCGACCGCCGCCGCGTGATCGGTTGGGTCGATGCGACCGATCAACGCCGGCGGCAGGTTCACGAGCAGTTTGGCGAGGTCCTCCTCGAGGTGGGCGGCCTCCAACACCTCGAGCGCCGCCCCAGGTAGCGCCGAGTCCACGTAGTGGTGTGCAGCCAGCCGCGTGAGATGCTCGTCCCGTACCTCGGGCGCGATGCTGTCGCGCACCGCGGCGGGGATCGCCCACCTGCCAGGCTGCGCAGCGTCGAGTGGAAGCCCCAGGTCGATGAGTGCCGCGACCCCGCCAGAGATGCCCGCAGACTCCACGAGGTGATCGTCCAGGGCCGGCAGGACCGAGAGCTGCGCGACGGCCTCTCGCACCGGCGGGGGAGCTGCGGCGAGCAACGAGCCAACCAGGTCCGGGAGGGTCGCTGGTCGGCCCGTGAGCTCGGTCGCTTCGCGCTCCACCTCGCTGTTCGATCCTGATGCGGCCCGCTGGAGTCGAACGCCGGCGAGGGAGACCGCGGCTGCCCAGCCGTCGCACCCGTGAGTGATCCGATCGACGTCGGTGTCGTTGAGCAAGCTGGTGACGTCCCCGCCGAACAGGTCGCCGGCCTCGGCCGGGGTGAAGCGCAGTTCGCCTGGGCCGATCACGACGCTGTCCGTCCCGGTCAACCGCTGCCGTGCGACCTCGGGTAGGCGCCTGCCGGAGAGGACGAGGCGATGAGGGGCGGGCCAGCTGTCGATCAGGTGTGCGATGACCCCCGCGAGGTCATCCTCTGCAAGCTGGAGGTCATCGATCAGGATGAGCAGGCGCTCCGCTTGCCGCTCCAGCCAGGGGAGGAGGACCCCAACCAGATCCCCGTCGCTTCCCTGTTTCAGGGCGGCAGCGAGGTCGCTGAGCCCGTTCAGACTCAGCGATCGGTGCAGCCGGCTGCGCAGCTGGTCACGCGTGCCCCGGGTGCCGCTCAGATCGGCGAGGACCGCGGGGCCGTCATGGTCGGCAGCGAGGTGTCGCAGCAGCGTTGACTTGCCGGCACCGGAAGGCGCCTCGAGCACGACGATCCGAGCAGTAGACGCCAGGTCGACGAGCCGAGGTCGGATCACGTTCTCCGCGATACTGATCCCCATCCAGGCCGCCCGACGTGGGGCGGGCGGATCCCGACCGTGGGCAGGGCTGGAGGGTACCCCGCTGCTCTCTCTCGCCGACGCGGAGGGCTGCGCTCGGGGGAGGTCGTCCCAGCAGATCGGGAGTCGAGCAGGACCGCGGTTCGGGCACTCCGCAGGTCAGTCGGTCTCGCGCTCGTCGAAGCTGATGAAGAGCATGACCGGCAGGTGGGACGAGTCGTTGCCGTCCATGTCGGGGATGCCCAGGTTGTTGCTCACGTACAGGACGGCTCTGTCGAAGCCGTGCCCATGGAAGTGCCACGGGTTGTCCTGGATGTCGTCGCGTACGTGCACGTCGTTGAACTCGGCGGGGAGTGCCTCGTCGTAGAAGGCGCTCCACTCCTCGACCGTGCCGTCGATGGCGATGTTGAGCGCCATGGCCAGGCCGACCTCCTCGAACTCGCCAACCTCCATGCGCACGATCATGTACTCGTCGGGCAGGGGGAAGGCCGCGGGGAACTCTGCTGGCAGGACCCGATCGTTGCCCGTTCCGGCGTCACCCTCCGCTTGCTCCTCCGGCACCTCCGAGGGTGCGGCTTCCGCCGAACTCTCCATCTCCGTCGGCTCTTCCGCCGTCGACCCCTGGGCGGTCTCCTCAGCCTGTGGCGCGTCTTCCTCGGAGCCCATGACCAGGTCGAGGGCATCGTCGCAGGCCGTTGCCCCCAGGAGGAGCACCAGGATCGTGACCGCATGGCGGAGTCGGACGCTGCTCCGCTTCGCGGAGCCTGGGCGCGAGGAGGTAGCGGCGTCCATGGGGTGCTCCCTGGGTGACGTTGTGCGACGGTGCCGGCGCGTGCCCCGCGCTTGACGTTCAGGAGCGTGCACGAGGAGCGTGTCACGAGCGTGTCACCGCGGGATGGGTGGTCCCTCGCCCACCGTGTCGGGGCGGTTCAGGTGTGGAGATGCTCGGCGAAGAACCGCTCGATCCGTTCCCAAGCCTGCTTCGCCGTCGGACCATCGAAAGCGATCCGTAGCGGGCGCAGTGCGGCGGGTTCGTCGTTCATGAAGCTGTGCCCGACCCCAGGGAACACCTTGACATCGATCGGAACGCCGTGGTCGTTCAGCGCGGCTTCGTATCGGCGTGCGGTGTCCTTCGGCACGAGCAGGTCCGACTCCCCGTAGTTGGCCACCACCGGGCAACTCCCGGCGAGCAGGGCCGGGTCCTTGGGCACCCGTCCGTAGTTGACCGCTGCGGCGGCGAACGGCGATCGGGCTGCCGCGACGACGGCGAACCCTCCTCCCATGCAGAACCCGATGACGCCGATGCGGTCGCCGTCGACACCGTCGCGGTCAGCGAGCCACTGGCGGACGCGTTCGATCCGATCGGTCGTGCCGCGGCGGGACGGGTCGAGGGCATCCCGGGTCGTGCTGGCGATGCAGCCGATCCCTCCGCTGAACAGGGCCGGGGCGGCAGCCGCGTACCCCAGGTCGACGAGGTGGTGCACGATCCGGCGTATGTCGCGGTTGAGGCCGGATGCCTCGTGCAGGACGACCACCGCCGGCCAGGGGGCTGGCGTCGCCGGGCGATGGACGAGGACCTGGGTGCCGTCGACGTCGACCAGTTGCACGGCCAGCCTCCTGGGAACCTCGTCCGTTGTGTCGCCGCGGCGCCCTGCGTTGTGTGGATCCGCCTACCCAGCGTGGACCGCACCGTAGACGAAGCTGCTGGCAGCCTCGGTGGCCGGGTGGATGTGGTGCCCCTCGGAAGTGGCTTAGGACCGGAGGACGTTGGCGAACACCAGCCACGCCAGGAGGGTCTTCGCGGCCAGGCTCAGCAGGATGTAGGCGTACTCGCCGTGGACGTAGTCACGCCAGCGTCCAACCTGCGCGTACTGCAGGACCATGTTGCCGGCGAACGACCAGAACAGCACCAGCTGGAAGCCGTAGATGGCGTACACGAAGCCGGGAACGTCTCCACCGGCAGCGACGAGGTAGATGCCGAGGATCACCCACGGGATCGCGCCGGCGAAGGTGCCGAACCAGAACGCGCTCCACCGCGCCTCGCCGGGCGCTTCGTGACGTTCCATGAGCAGGCCGAAGAGGATCATGCACGTGTTGATCGCGAAGATGGCGATGACGGCGGCGAGGTCCCAGATCCCGACGAAGGCCGCGATCAGCACGACCATGATCGAGGAGCTGATCGCGTACTCGTACCAGCGTGCGTCGTTCGAACGCCGGTCGAGCTTGTTCTGGTACCAGTCGACCACTCGGGGTGCCGCGACGATCAGGTGGTCGGTTGCAGCGAACAGCAGGAACACCGCGACGAGCAGTCCGACCCGCAGTTCGAAGATCAGCTCGGGTTGCCCGATGCCGGCTTGTACCGGGTCGTCGGCGAGCCACGTGGCAAGCACGGGAAGTGCGAAGTCGTTGCTCAACGCCAGGATGATGATGCCCTGCGCGAGGTGGACGAGACCAACGACGACGTTGAACCAGCGAAGCCGGGCGTAGCGCTCCGACCGGCGTGCCTCAGCGCCGTTGACCGGAGCGGGGGCCTGCGAACCTTCGGATGAACCGGACATCGTCGTCTCTCTGCGTTCAGCGGAAGGCGTCCAGCGGACCACCCCCGCGATCGTGGCCTGGATGGGCGTTCGACAGAAGGGCCGGTGGTCCCACCAGAGCTGATGCGCCAGGCTCGGTCAACCCCGAAGGTGTGGGTGGGCGAACACGACCGGTTCGATGCCTCCGACCCCTTGGACCGGTCGGTGCTGCCCCGTCACCCTGGCTTGCACTCAGACATCGCGTTGCGTGCAACCTCGGTTCGGCGGTCGGCGTCTCACCAGGAGCAGCCCAGAGGATCGGAGCAAGCGGATGCAACGGTGGCTCGTAGGCGCGATGTTGGCAGCAACGACCCTCCTGCTGGTCGTCGGTTGCGGCGGAACCGGGGCCGTAGGGCCTGACGAACCCGCCGCGCCGACAGCAGCTGAGATCACGGTGCTCGCAAAGGCCGAGGGTTGGCGGGACGGGCTCCAGGAGTCGGCCGGCCACCCCTACCTCTGGATCGAGGTGGCCGCTGACCCCGACCGCGCACAGCAGGCGTGGGAGGAGAACGTCCCTGCCGGACTCGCTGACGGCGAGGGACCTCCGGCCGAGCCGGGGCTGTACGTGCCGTTGGAGGACGTTGACCTCGACACGCATGCGCTGATCGTCGTGTCGTCCGGCGAGTCGGGGACCTGCCCGGCGTGGGTAGATGATCTGCGTGTCCTCGACGGCCGGGTGGAGGTGGACCTGGACACGGTTGACGAGCAGGCCTGCACCGATGACTTCAACCCCTACCGCCTGGTGCTCGCGATGGATCGTGACCTCCTCCCGGCGATCGACGATCTGCCGATCAGCACGATCGATGTCCCCTCCGAGAACCTGACCGACGTTGCTGGCGAGATGGTGGCCTACTCGGCGCGTTGACGGAACACGACCCCCGAACCCGGTGTCGGAACACCAGAACCCCTGAACCGGGGCTTGGGGCGGCCGACCGGGAGGTCCGGACCTGGACCTGGAGGGACGTACTGCGAGTCACCATGCGTGAACGCCTGCTGAAGCGAGACGCCCCCATGTTGGAGCGTGTCCGCTGGTTGTTCGTGCTCTTCAACCTCCTGATGGCGGTGATGGCGCCCGTCGAGGCGACCTACAGCATCGCTCCGGGAGGCATGCGCAGCGTCATCATGGTGGCGAGCTTCGTCGGGTTCGGGGTATGGGCGGTGCTGTTCTACCGCGCCGAGGGGCAGGGTTGGGCGCTCGATGTGTTGCCCTTCCTGCTCCTGGTGGTGGCCACGCTCGCATCCGGTGACTTCCGGTTCATCCTGGGACGCTGGATCGTCGCGCTGTTCCTCCACGCGCTCTACCGCCCGAGCCGCAGCCGCTTGATCGTGCTCACCGCGGCGCACACGCTGGTCGGGCAGCTGTCGGCGCTGGCCATCGGACAACCTCCCGAGAACCCCGCCGCCTGGGTATCCGGGGGACTCAGCATCCTGGTCATGGTCTACCTCATGCAGTCGGTGGCCTCGACGTTGTCGCGCCATCAACGACTCCGTGACCGCAGCGACGCGCTCGCGCGGATCACCGGGCGGCTCCTCGAGCAACGTGGCGTCGTTCCGCTCACCCGGTTGGCAGCCGAGGGGGCGCTCGAACTCGTCGGGACGGCAGCCCTGGCTACCGTCTGGCGTCGGCGCGGCTCACTGCTCGAGTTGGTGGCCGCCGCAGGGGGCCCGCAGCCGCTCTCCGACCGGGTCGACCTGGAGGATCTACCACTCGAACTGCTCGCGACTCCCGAGACGGCGGGCGTACTGCGCCTCGATCACGAGCAGCTGGCCCTGTTGTCTCCGCTCTACGACCAGCGACTTCCGTGGACCTCGGTTCTCGCGGTTCCCGTCGAGGTCGGTCCTGGTGTCCGCGATCTGCTCGTCCTGGCGGATGAACAGGAGCTCGACGAGGATCTCGCCGAAGCGCTCAAGAGCTACGCGCATCAATACTCGCTGGCGGTCGAGCTGTCGGATCGTGAGCATCTCCTCGATGGCATCATCTCGAACTCGCCGGATGCCATCCTGGTCTTGGACGCAAGCGGCTCGGTGACCTTCGTCAGCGCGGTGCTTGGCGCCTGGACGGGCAGGGAGCCCCAGTTGCTGGTGGGGTGGTCGATCGGGGAGCTCCTGCACTGGCCAGAGAGCGACCGTCCGATCGAGGTGGCGGATCTGCAGGGGCGGGTCGCTCTCGCGCGCCTCGCTGTGCCGATGGCCGGAGCTGTCGCTGCGACAAGCGAGGTCGAGCTCACCTCGAAGCAGATGGGTGATGGGTCGCACGTACTCAACGTGCGCGACGTCGCGGAACGCCGTCGCCTGGAAGCCGAGATCGCCCACCGTGCCTACCACGACACCGTGACGGGACTTCCCAACCGGGCGCGGTTCCTCGACCGGCTGGCACAGGCGGCCTCGACCGGTCGTGATGATGGCATGATCTCCGCCGTCGCGCTCCTCGATCTCGACGATTTCAAGGCGGTCAACGACACGCTCGGGCACGGCGCTGGTGACACGTTCCTGGTCGAGGTCGCCCACCGGTTAGAGCGGGCGATCCGCCGCGGAGACCTCGCCGCTCGCCTCGGGGGTGACGAGTTCGCCCTGTTGCTCGACCCGGTCGAGGACCTCGACCACGCCACGGCGGTCGTAGAGCGCGTGCTCGACGAACTGCGACAGCCCGTCCAGTTGGTCGGTCGCGAGAGCACGGTCTCTGCCAGCGTCGGGATCGCCATCGTCGACTCTGCCGAGCCTGACGAGGTGCTCCGCAACGCCGACGCGGCGATGTACGCGGCGAAGGAGATGGGCAAGAACCGCTCCGCGACCTTCCAGCCCGACATGCGCGATGACATGATCTTCGCACAGCGCGTGCGGCTTGACCTGCAGGCGGCGATCGCCGAGGGGCAGCTCGAGGTCCACTACCAGCCGATCATGGACCTCTCGAACGGCAGCGCCATCGGGGTCGAGGCACTCGTCCGTTGGCAGCACCCGACCCTCGGCCTCCTCCTGCCCAACCGTTTCATCCGCGTCGCCGAGGAGACGGGGGTGATCGTGCCCCTCGGACGCTGGGTGCTCCAGGAGGCGTGCCGTGAGGTTGCCGGATGGCGTGTAGATCCCGACGCTGCCCCGCCAACGGTCTCGGTCAACCTCTCGCCGAAGCAGATCCGCGACGAGGACCTCGTGTCAGACGTCGTAGATGCGCTCGAGGGGTCGGGGCTCCAGCCCGCACAGTTGACCCTCGAGATCACCGAGACGGTCCTGCTCGATGACGCGCCGGCTGCAGCGGTCGTCCTTGCCAGGCTCCGTGGGCTGGGGGTGCGGATCGCGATCGACGACTTCGGGACCGGCTACTCGTCGTTGTCGCACCTGCAGCACCTCCCCGTGGATGTCCTCAAGATCGACCGCGAGTTCGTCACCGCCATCGAGGAGGGTGGAGATCGTGCAGGACTGGCCCACGCCATCATCCAGTTGGCGAGCTCACTGCAGCTCCACACGATCGCTGAAGGTGTCGAACACGAAGGACAGGCGGACGCGCTTCGAGGCTGGGGATGCACCCACGCTCAGGGGTGGCTGTGGTCGCGAGCCTGCCAGGCAGCCGAGGTGCGACCGGCCCTGGAAGCAGACACGCAGCCACGCCGCTAGCCGCGGCGCTGTTCTCGGCTGCCGGGCCACCTCGGGATCGCGATCCCGAACCTGGTGTCTAGCTCCGTCAGGGGATCCTCGACCTCCTCTTCGGTGCGGTGACCGTTGCGGGTGGTGATGAGCATGCGGTCCGACAAGGTGAGGTGACCGCCTTCGGTCACCAGGGTGCAGAGCGGCTTCTGCGTGAAGTGCGACTCCGGCGAGGTCTGATGGTAGGTGCAGCGGTCCCGGAACTCGTCCAGCTCCCGCGGGTGCAGATCGAAGGTCCAGCCCGGCGTCCAGACCTCGTCATCGAGCTGCTCGGATCGGTACCGGTCCTCGTGTCCGCGCACGCGATGGCGGACGTGGCCAACGACCTGGACCTGCTCGGTGAGGCGGATCGGACCGCGTGGCGACGCGCCGGTCCCGACGTCGACCAGCCAAGGTTCCTCGTCCAGCAGCACGATGATCCTCGCGTGGTCGAACCGGGGGCCCAGTTGGCCGTCGTCCTCGACCGTGCGCGCCTCGACCAACCAGGCGGTGTACCCCAGGGCGCACAACAAGGCGGCGAAGAGCCCGTTCAGTTCGAAACAGAACCCGCCTCGTCGCTGGTGGACGACCTTGTCGAAGAGGGCGGGGATCGCCAGGGACAGGGGACGGCCGAGGTGGATGTCGAGGTTCTCGAACGGCACGGTGCGGACATGCGCGTCCTGCAGGCTCGCGAGGTTGGCGAGGTCGGGAGCATCGAGCGCCGGGTGATCGATCCGTTCGAGGTACGCCGCTACCTCGTCGACGCGGAGTTCGCCTCCGAGCCCTGGCACGTGAGCTGCGGCATCCTCGTCCAGTCCGGACTCCTCGGGCGTGGGAACACCCGTGTGTTCGGCCACCAGGTCTCCCCTCCTCACCGGGTGGGACGCAGTGTGCAGTCCGAGGTGCGTTCCTGCACGTGTGTGCCGCACACTGCCCGATGGTGGCAGAGCGCGGTGGAGCGCTGACCGGCTGGCACCCCAGCCCGGTATGGTTGCGAACGCAACGGACTGAAGGGACGAGGAGCCGTGATCGCAGCGTTCGAGGCGGTGAGTTGGCCCGGCAGGGTGATCTTCGGTGTCGGCACCCTCGATCGTGCGGCGTCCGAGGTCCGCCGACTCGAGGCGCGTCGGGTGTTGGTCGTGCATGGCGCCTCGGGTCTCGACGCCGCACAACGCGTGACCGAGGCGCTCGGCGAGTCTGCGGTCGGGACCTTCGAGGATGTGCGACAACACGTGCCGGAGGATGCCGCCGTCGCCGCCGTCGAGCGGGCCAGGGAGCGAGACGTCGACGGGGTCGTCACGATCGGCGGTGGCTCCGCGACCGGTCTCGGCAAGGCCATCGCCCTGGATACGGGTGTGCCGATCCTGGCCATCCCGACCACGTACGCGGGGTCGGAGGTGACGCCGATCTACGGCATCACCGGAGAGCACAAGCGCACCGGACGCGACCCCGTCGTCCTACCGCGCACGGTCATCTACGACCCCGAACTCACCCTCGAGCTCACGGTCGCCAGTTCGGCCACCAGCGGGATGAACGCGATGGCGCAGGCGGTCGAAGCCTGTTGGTCCGCCCCTGAAGATCCCGTCACGACGCTGCTCGCTCAGGAGGCGATCCGGATCCTCGCCGACGCGTTGCCCCGGGTGGTCGAGGCCCCTCACGATCTCGATGCCCGGTCCGACGCGCTCTACGGCGCCTTCCTCGCGGGGACCTGTCTGGCGCGGGTGACCACCGGGTTGCACCACAAGCTCTGCCACGCGGTCGGCGGCACCTACGGACTGCCCCACGCCGCGACACACGCCGTGCTGCTACCCCACGTCGCGAGCTTCAACGCCTCAGCGGCTCCCGAGACCGCCAGGCTCATCGCCAGGGCATTGGATGCGGAGGATCCTGGCCGCGCGCTGCACGATCTCAACCGCCGCATCGGCAACCCGACCGATCTCCATGACCTCGGCCTGCCACCTGGAGCGGTGGATCGGATCGCCCGGATGGTCGCGCCCGACACCGAAGCCCTGCGCCCCCGACCAGCGACCGAGGAGGAGCTTCGGACCCTCCTCACCGCCGCATCAGCCGGCCATGCTGCCTGAGCTCGCACAGGCCTGAGCCGGCCCCAACCCCTCACCCGCGCACAAGCCCGCCGACCGCGTACCAGCCTTGATCCCACTTCCGCGCCCCGTTCCACCGTCGTCCTACCGAAGGAGCCAGCCATGCCCCCCACGGGAGCAGAACTCGACCGCCTGACCGCGCAACGCGAGCGGATCAGCGACACCTACCTCGCCGATCCCGATGACCGTGCCCCCTCCACCGCACGTGGCCTGCACCACACCGCACTGCTGTCCTCCGACGTGGAGCAGACGGTGCGCTTCTACCAGGGTGTGCTCGGCTTCCCCCTGATCGAGGTGTTCGAGAACCGCGACTACCCCGGTTCGACCCACTTCTTCTTCGACATCGGCAACGACAACACCCTGGCCTTCTTCGACTTCCCCGGGCTGGACCTCGGCCCGTACCAGGAGGTGCTGGGCGGCCTGCATCACGTGGCCATCTCGGTCGAACCCGAGACGTGGAAGCAGCTCAAGGACCGGCTCGACGCCGAGGGTGTCGATTACCTCCTCGAGAGCGAGGTCTCGGTCTACTTCACCGACCCCGACGGCGCGCGGATCGAACTGATCGCCGACCCCTTGGGCGAGATGTACGGCAGCAAGCTGCTCTGACCGCACGTCCAACCCGCCGGGGTCGAGCGTCTGCCACCATCACCAACCACCTCGGACGCGGCAGCGGCCGGGGATGCATCAGACGAAGCCGGACGCGGAGGAGGCCACGGTGGGTGGCGGCGAAGATCGCAGGGACGTCGAGGTAGTGGTCGAGGTCGGCCCGGATGCGCTCACCCCGCGCGAGGTCATGGCCGTCGCCCGTGATGGTGCGGCGGTCACGCTCACCGAGGGAGCGCGCACGTCCCTGGCGACGGCCCGTGCGCACGTCGACGAGTTGGCGGCCGGCGAGGAACCGGCCTACGGAGTCTCGACCGGTTTCGGAGCGCTGGCGACCCGCCACATCCCACCGGAACGACGCACCCAGCTGCAACGCTCCCTGATCCGCTCCCACGCGGCAGGTTCGGGACCGGAGGTGGAGCGTGAGGTCACCCGCGCCATGATGGTCCTGCGCCTGCGCACCCTGGTCTCGGG
Organism: Nitriliruptoraceae bacterium; assembly: GCA_007120565.1. Lineage (GTDB taxonomy): Bacteria > Actinomycetota > Nitriliruptoria > Nitriliruptorales > Nitriliruptoraceae > CSSed11-175R1. The sequence goes on from SKNK01000245.1 coordinate 13,874, forward strand.
ACACACGGGGGTGCGTCCCGAGGTCGCGGACGCGATGGCCGGCCTGCTCAACGCCGGGCTGACCCCGGTCGTGCACGAGTACGGCAGCCTCGGCTGCTCCGGCGACCTCGCCCCCCTCTCCCACGTTGCGCTCGCGCTGATGGGGGAGGGCCAGGTTCGCGACGCCGACGGCACGTTGCTGCCTGCGGCCGAGGCACTGCAGGCCGCAGGGTTGGAGCCGGTCGAGCTTGCCGCCAAGGAGGGCCTGGCGCTGATCAACGGCACCGACGGGATGCTGGGGATGCTCTGCCTCGCCATCTGGGATCTCGCCCGGCTGCTGCAGGTCGCGGACCTGGCCGCCGCGATGAGCGTCGAAGCGCTGCTGGCCACCGACCGTGTCTTCGCCGCGGAACTGATGTCGATGCGTCCGCATCCTGGACAGCAGTCCAGCGCGGACAACGTGCGGCGTCTGCTCGAGGGATCCGGGATCGTCGCGAGCCACCGCACGCCCGACTGCAACCGCATCCAGGACGCCTACTCGCTGCGGTGCGCGCCCCAGGTGCACGGTGCCGCCCGAGATCTGCTGGCCCATGCCGAACTGGTCGCCAGTCGCGAGCTGTCGTCGGCGATCGACAACCCGGTCGTGACCTCCGATGGGCGGGTCGAGTCCAACGGCAACTTCCATGGGGCGCCGGTTGGCTACACCCTCGACGTGCTCGCCATCCCGATCGCCGATGTCGGGTCGATGTCGGAGCGGCGGACCGATCGCTTCCTCGACGTCGACCGCAACCA